>JBAXRL010000514.1:0-3024 GCA_037131205.1 Actinomycetes bacterium
CGGGCCGGCGACTGGGGCATCTACCTCAAGGGCGGTTCGGCCTACTTCACGATCGAGGGCAACGAGATCTACGACTGTCTCAACGGCGGCTTCAGTGCGGGGCAGGGGACGGGGTTCGAGTACATGGTGTCGCCGTGGCTCCACTACGAGGCCACCGACATCAAGTTCGTGAACAACGTGATCCACGATACCGAAGGCGCCGGCATGGGCGTGAACGGCGGCTACAACATCCTGCTGGCCTGGAACACGCTCTACCGGGTCGGACGACGCAGCCACGCCATCGAGATCGTGCATGGCGCGCGAGGCTGCGACGGCGACACCGCCCGCTGCCTCGCCAGCCTCGCCGCCGGCGGCTGGGGTACGGCCGTGACCGGCGATGCGGGTCATCAGCCTATCCCCAACCGCAACGTCTTCATCTTCAACAACCTGCTCTACAACCCGGATGGCTACCAGAGCGCGTGGAACCACTTCGCCCTGCCCGGGCCGGTTTCCACATCCCCGGGGTCGAACATCCCCAGCCCGGCCCTGGCCGACGACAACGTGGTGATCCGCGGCAACGTGCTGTGGAACGGCGCCCCGGACCTGGCGTTGGGCATCGGTGAGGAGGGCACCGGGGGGCAGCCCGGCAACCCGGTCTGCACTGCGGCGCTGGTGCTGGCGCAGAACGCGGTGAACACGGTGCGCCCGATCATGGTGGACCCGGAGCACGGCGACTACCGGCTGACGGCGAGCGCGCTGCCGGCGGGGGCGGCATCGGTGGCGATCCCGGCCTTTGCCGGCGGCGACCGTCCGGCGCGGCCACTGGCGCCGGAAGGCGAGCTCTTGAACACAGTGACCACCGACATCACCGGCTCGGCGCGCTCGCCCGGCGACCCGCCCGGCGCCTGGCGGCTGCGGGCCTCCACCCCATAGGACGCTGGGACAGGCCTTGTGCGGCGGCAGGCGGCCCGGCGGCCGCCTGCCGCCGCGGGTCTTGGTTGCATCCCACTTGAGCGGACGTATGGTTGGCGCACGAGCTCTCTGCGCCTGCCAGGCTCAGACCTGCTCGGGTAAAGGACCAGGACTGTCGGGAGGGGCCATGGCAAGCATCCGCGCGCACGCTCTCAGGCGTCTGACGAGGGTCGCGCTCGCCGTCGCGCTGCTCGTGATCCTGGTGCTCGCGGTGGCGCCGGCAGCGCCGGCGGCGCGCAGCGGCCGGGTCGTTGCCGAGAGCCACTGGTCGCCGTGGGCGCCGGGAAGGACCGCCGATACCGCTCTGCGCGAGGTTTGGGTACGGCACTGGATCTACGATGCGCAGCCGACAGGGACGCTGGCCCTCACCATGAGCGACGTCGCGCCGGAAGCGAAGTTGGTCGCCACCGACGCGAGCGGCGCGACAGTCTGGTCGCTCGAGACCGGCGACGCCTCCGCGGCCACGGGCACTCTGCCGGCCGCCTTCGTCGCCACCTTCCCCGACCCCGATCCCAACGTCTTGCGTTCGGGGGAGCTCCGCGCCTACAACGCCGACGGTACGATCCGCTTTGAGAAGGCGTTCGAGAACAAGTTCGTCCAGCCGCTGTGCGACACGCCGACGCGTCTCGTCTGGGCCGAGGTCTCGGCCCAGAAGGTGACGCGCGTCTACGTGCGGCAGGGCTCCACCACGCGCGCGGTCGCCCTGCCGTATCGTCCGCCCAGGGCGTACTTCATCAACCCGGCGGCGTCGTCCGCCGACGGCAGCCGCCTGGCGGTCGGCGTGTACATGGCCAACCCCAGCAAGTGGCGCACCACGATCTACTGGCTGCGCGTGAGCCGCGCCGGCGTGCCCAGCATCGTCTCCCACGGGGTCACCGACTGGCCATACCTGGCTCTGAGCCCGGACGGCTCCCATGCGGCCGTGATGAGCTCTCGCAACGCGCCCGAGGCCAGTCGCAACCTGTGGGTCGCCTTCGGCAAGTTCACGGGCCGGCTGCTGCCCGGGGGCGGAGACAACGCCGGCGAGATCGGCGTGGCGAAGTGGCGCATCTTCGAGCAGGGTGGCTACTCCTACCAGAGTGACCCCGTCGCCTGGGGAGCCTCGGCGGTCGCGGTGGTCGACTGGTCGATGCAGTACATGTACCAGCGAGCTTGGGTGTGGGACAACGCGAGCGGTTCGATCTGGTTCCGCCACGACCCCGGTATCTTCCAGCTGGCGGGCATCGACAACACCGGCGCGCTGACGGTGATCAATGTCGACACCTATGCGATCGCCACCGTGCCGGGCACCTATGCGGACGCCGTGCCTCTGGCCGACGGCCGGCTGACCACGCTGACGCGCGAGGGCGTGCTGGACACCATCCCCAACCCGGTCGCGGGGCCCTGACGGCGGAACGCGCCCTCCGCCCTACTCGAGCAGGCCGCCGAGCGTAGCGAAGCCCTCGCGCTCGGCGGCCGCCAGCAGCTGCCGGTCGAACGTCGCGAACGACACAGTCGCCTGCGGTGCGGCATCCAGTACGCGAGCGCGGAGCGTGACCGCGGCGGCGAGCTGGACGGCGTCCATGCCGCGAAGGCCGTGGGTCACGACGAGCCTGCCCGCGAGCTGCTCCGTCACAGGCAGCCTCACGCAGCGGCGCCAGCGGTCGTCCAGAGTCGCGATCCACTCTGTCAGTCTCGATTCCACCGACCCCTTCTCGCGGTCCTGCCGGTACAGGGCGGAGGAGGCCTCCGGGTAGGTGATCACACTCGTGACGGCGTAGTCGGCCTGGTTGAACAGGTCACGCATCATGGCGGTCGCGGGCTCCTTCAGCACCAGCTTTGCGAACGCGCTGGTGTCCAGGTAGAGGATCACTGCGGCTCTGGATCAGTGCCCGGCAGATATGGCCCGCGATCTTCGGAGATCAGTTCGGAGAGGGGCCGGCCCGGGTTCACGGGGAGGGCGTCCGGCAGGACCATGTCCTCGCCACTCCACTCGGCCTCGCCCGCCGCGACCATGCGCCAGAGCGCCGCCCTCACCGGATCCGGAGGCCCCAGCTCGGCGACTTCGGCGTTGCGAGACGTGACGTGAAAGCG
>JBAXRL010000515.1:0-3016 GCA_037131205.1 Actinomycetes bacterium
CGAAAGCCAGGATGAGATGCTGGTGCGGCCCGATGGGCTCGGTGAGGCAGACCGCGGGCGAACTTTGGTGCTGGAGAGGGCGTCGAAGGGAAACCGAACGAGAACGACACTATGCTTGGTCATCGTACGGTTCGCCGTCGATCAGCGTGTAGATGTCCTCTTCCGGGTCGCGGAGAAACGCGAAGGCAGGGCTGAGGGCGGCGGCCTGCAGCCATTCGCCTTCATCCCATTCGTCAAGCGGCGAATACAGGACAATGACGCGCACGCGCCTCGGACCCTGGATGGGAAGGACGCCGTCGAGTTGCAGCTCGTGACGTTCATTGACCGTGCCTGTCAGCTCTATGGCGGTCAATGCGGGCTCCATGTCGTTCCTCGTCTCTGATCGACGGTCGCGCGCTTCCACGGCCAACTCTACTCCCATGGCGGCTGAGGCCCGGCGGCCGGCGCCGCGGCGCTCTGCGGTCCCTTTGCCGCGGGCGGAGATGGGCGCGGATGCGGTGGGCTCAGCGCTCTGAGTCGTGTGGATCTCATGGCCAAGATAGTAGCGACCAGGAGACCCCGATGGAAGCGCCCGGGTGGCTTGCGCGGATGACATTGCACCTGCGAGCGGGTGGACGTTTCGCCGCCCTGCGGCTTGCCGCGAGCAGCGCGTGACGCCCGACGCCGGCAGCTCGCTGGCCATCAGAGGTGAGGACGACGTGGCGACCGGGTTGCTGCTACGAGTGCGCTGCGACTCGCGCTGCGCCGACTGGTCGCGGCGCCTCCCACTGGGGACCTCGTAGATCAAGGGGACGCTCGGGCACGCGATGCTGTCGTGGTGGGCGGGGTCGGCAGGCATGGCGCCTGAGGCACGCGCGAACCGCGAGGATGGCGATCAAACGCGTGCCCTCTAAGGCGAAACGGCGTCTGGACCGTGCAGATGGTGATTGTGAACGCGGAGGGCGCATGGTGGCGCCGGGCGGCGGATCGGGAATGCGCGGGAGGCAGAGCGGCGCGCCGCCCGCAGTCCGCGGCGCAGGTACAACGGCCCGAGATGTCGACGAAGGGGCGCGCCAGGTGCAGCGAGCGTGGGGCAGACGCAGGCGGAGACAGGGTTGACGAGCCTCACGACCGTCCTCGTCACCGGCGGCGCCGGCGTCATCGGTTCGCAGGTCGCGGCCGAGCTGCTGCGCCGCGGCCGCGCCGTCCGCGTGCTCGATGGCTTCTCCACCGGCAGCTGCGCAAACCTGGCGGCGGTCGGTGGCGACGCAAAAGTCGTGGCGAAAGCGGGTAGGGGGCCCAGAGGCGTTGCGAGTCGCTGCGTCGGCTCAGCGGACGAGGGGCTCTCAGGGCGTTCGTCTCCGCAGGTTCATGACCTTCCACTGCATCGCCGGGTCGAGCCGCGCACGCTCCTGGACGGCGGGCCATCTACGGAACAGTAGCTCCGGACGGTACTCGGAGTCGTGCCCCAGCAGTCGCACATACTCAGCCTCATCGGCTGAGGGAGCGCGCAATGGCTCAAGCAGCGCCGTGACAGCCGCGATCATCTCCGCGAAGCTCGGTCGATCGTCAATCGCGAGCATCGCGTACAGCGGGTCAGCAAGGTCGGGCGCGGGTGTGCTGAACCTGTCGAGCGCGTCGGCCGGATGCCCGACCGAAGGGAAGGCGTGCGAAGCTGAGATCGCGCGGATCACCAGGGCGCGCGCCAAGTCGTTACGGAGGAAGTGAGGCGAGGAGCCGGCAAGTCGATAGAGATCGTAGAGGTCCCGCGCCGCCGTGCGCTCAACAAGAGCCTTCACCTTCCCGGCCCAGAGCTCGGGCTCCCGCAGCATCACAAAGGAGAGCGGCGGGTCGGCCGCCGCGCACGTCACCAGTATCGGCTCAAGCAGGGCCACCCGCGCCAGGTAGCTGATGTCGATCTTGATGGCATCCCCGTCGCAGCGCAGCTTGTACGTCTGTCCGCTGTGCTCATGGTTGGTTCCCCGTACCGCATATCCGAGCTTGCCCACCACCGCGCGGAAACGCTCATCGATCCCAGGGCGACTGCGCAGCATCACCGCGCGTTCGACCGCACCCACATACATCAGATCGAGGTCCACCGAAAGGCGCGGCAGCTCGCCGAGAAACACGCCTGAGAGCCGTGCCGCCGTGCAGCACGAACGCCGCGCCCAGGACTGGGTCGGCACGGATGGCGCCCAGTACCTCGAGCAGTCGCTCCACCTTGTCGATGGCTCCCGCCGCGAAACGCGAGCCCGTTCGCAGGATGGGCCGCGTCATCCCGCGAGCCACTCCTCGTAGGGCAGGCCGGCGGGGACGTTGAGGCGCCAGCCGGCCACGAACTCGTACTGCTCGCCAGGACGTCGCCGCCCCAGCCAGTAGGTCCCCCGCCCCAGCATGGATCGCAGCGCCGAGAGTGGAGCGGCGTCGAACCGCCACTGCGCGCTCATCATGCTCATGAGCCAACCGGCGCGCGCCGCCAGGCTGGGCGCACCGAGCACGCGCACATACGCGGCCACGTCTTCGGCCTTCATGGTGCTGAAGCCTCCCAGGCTGCGGAGCAGCTCCTCGAGCCCGCCCGCGGGGGGCAGCCGTCGCAGGCAGTCGACAAGGGTGCGCTCCGGGGACGTGGCCGCGACAAGGGCGCCGCCGGCTCTCACGCGGTCCACCAGCAGATGGCCCTGATCGTGAGCGCGCAGAGCGCTGGGTGGAGCGAGCCCCACGAAGCGGTATCCGCGGAGCTCGAAGGCGGTGCGCCGCCAGGCCGAAGTGTAGTAGACCGTGCGGAACGGCGAGTGCGCGACGCCGAGCGCTTCGAGGGCCGAGTGATGTGAGACCACGGCGTCAGGCGCCGCCTTGGCGGCCACCAGAAAGACGTTCGGCACGCTGTCGCGGTAGACGCCGAGGTTGGATACGTAGAGGCCCCGAGTAACGCGGGCGGCCTGTTCGCGCCGCTGTGCGTTGCAGAGGTTGTTGTAGCGCGTGCGCGGTCTCACGTGCGGATCCACGGCGCAGAGGTACTCCTGCAGCGTGAAGACCT
>JBAXRL010000516.1:0-3007 GCA_037131205.1 Actinomycetes bacterium
CCTTAGCGACCAAGACCACGGACGCTTTGTCGTCGTATTTGATGAAGCCGGCCTTCAGAAGCTCTGCGAACGGCGCGGTCATCTGCTCAAGCGTCCATCCGAGATCCTGGCAGATGTACGCCTTCGGCAAGCGGTACAGGCCCTCGGTAATGCGATGCCGGTTGACGAGGATGTAGATGGCGAGCACCTTCGCGGGCTCGCTCCAGGGCTGGTCCCATATCCGGGGACTGAGCCTGAAATAGGCTAGATGGTCTTTCATTGCTGCCCTTTCTTGTGTGCTTGTCTCGGTGTCTGGTGCGCGCCCTTGATACCCTCCGCCGCGAGCGGCGACGTACTCGCACGCGCTATCGATGGTCCGCTCCCGGTAGTCCTCCCGGTCCATCTTCGCCCGCTGGAGACCGGACCGAGGCCACAGACGAGCGACCTGCGCCCTGTCGCAGTTGCTCCACCAGACAAGGGACTCCACGAGCGCGAGGTCGGCCTCTGACTGACTGGCGTAGCCCGACCAGTCCCCCGTCCAGAGGGCGGCGAACTTGGAGCCATTGGCCGCCGCCGACGCCTTCTCAATCAACTGGTGGTCATCAAGACGCACGGCGGACGCGGGCCGCGCGGGCGTGCCGGGGTCGGACGGGGGCTGCGGCCACAAGCGCCGACAGAGCCCCTCGAGTTGCCGCTGGCAGTCCTCCACGGGCTCTCGGCGGATAGCGTTGCCTGTCATCACCAAGAACCGGCCGGTGTAGTAGATCTCCACGCCGACCTCAGTCAGCGTTCTCTTGTTACCTGCACCAGCCGGCCGCTGTCCGCGCAGAACTATGTGCGCGCCTATCCCCGATACGCTCGCCTCAACATACGTGGGGAATCTCTCCACGAGTGCCTCTGCCATTTGGGTCAGGGCACCCGTCTGCGGGTCGCGGCAGTCGTCCAGGTCGATGCCCACGAGGTCGTCGTCGCCGGACAGGACGAATCCGATGCCGTCGTGTCCGAACTGGAGGATGCCCGCGACCGCCTGCTGGTAGGTGCTCCAGGTCGTCGGGTCGGTGCTGCTGGCGTTGCCGCGACTTGTCGCACGCTTCGGCACCTTGGCGGGCCTGCCGCCCTCGTGTGGCTGATAGCGCCAGCACACCCACCGGGGGATGGCGCGAAGCTCCGCAGGGATGGCGTCGAAGGCGGTCGCGGACGTTGGCGGCCCAAGGGGGATCTTCACCGCCGCCCACCTCGTGCAGTCGTCGCCTCAGGTAGCGACGCCACGAAGTCTTCAAGGTCCTGAGGCCTGTACAGCTTGCGCCGGACGCCGCCAGGCAGCGTTACCGGGGAGATCAGTCCGAGACGGACGAAGCCTCTGAATGTGGGCTTCGATATGCTCAGGAGTGCCGCAGCGTCGTTCTCGCCTACGACGATCCGGTCACGGACGGGGATGGTGTCTCGGGCATCTGTGGATCGAACTCGCATACTCCTTATACCGGTTCGACCCGATTCTCTGCAGTAGAAAGCGCGTGGCGAGCCTGAGCAAGTGTTGTCCGATAGGACAACGAGGGCCTTCCAGCCCTCAGGGACACCCGCACGGGAACGCGACTATCGGCGCGAGCCCCCCTGCGCGGGACCTCGCGGCGGACCTCGGAAGACCTTCAGGTCAGGGAAGACCGCCGCCCTGTGCCAGCGCCTCGTCGGTCACGTCCACGCCGTCCCGCCTCTCATCCTCCGTGGCGTGGCTGTAGACCCTGCGCGTGACGAGACTTGAGGAGTGGCCCAGTCGGCGCGAGACGACTTCGTCACGCACCCCCGCCCGGAGCTGCATCGTCGCGTACGTGTGTCGGAGCGCGTGGACGCCGACACCCAGAGGCTCGAAGTCCTCCGCATCTCCCCCGGCCGCCACGTGCGCACCCATCAGGCGACCGTTGGCGACGTCCATCGCCCGCCGCCAAGCTTGGGCGAAGGCGTTCGGCGTCCAGCATCGGCCCGCCCGGAGCACGTCGCGGCTCCTGTCCAACGACACGTTCAGGCAAGGGAAGACCCACCCTTCATCGAGCCAAAGGTCTTTCCGCGCGGCGGCCAGCTTGCACTCCGCGATCCACGCCTTCTGGGCCTTGAACACCGCCCCGATGGCATCACTGAACGGCACCGTGCGCCTGCTCCTCCTGGTCTTCGGAGCCTTCCGCTCCACGATGCGGCCTACTTGCTCAAGCTTTCCATTGACGCGGAGCTCACCCGCCTTGACATCGACATCCCGCCAGCGGAGGGCCAGTAGCTCTGATCGGCGCAGGCCCGTGCCCAGGGCCACGCTGGCTGCTGTAGCAACCTCGGTGCCCTGCAGGGCACTCAGTAGGCGGCGGGCGTCCACGGGGTCGAGACCGCGCTCCGCGTCCTCCTCTTCGTCGTCGTCCCTGTCGTCCTTCGGGGGCTTGGCGACCGCGCACGGGTTCACGTAGAGCAGGCCGTCCACGGTCGCCCGCTTGAGGACCATCGACAGGACGCGGTGCACGCCGTGCACTGTCGCGGTCGATATCGGAGCGGCTGGCACGGCGCTGCCGTCCTCGTCAACGGTGTCGCGGCCCTCTCCGTCCAGCAGGTCGGCGTAGAAGTCAGAGACGGTGGTCACGTCCATGCCGCCGATGCGCTTGCCGCCGATGGCGTGACGGTCGATGTACCGCTGCACGTACTCAGTGTAGCCGTTCAGCGTCTGGCGGCTCACCTCCGCTCGGCGCGATCGCAACCAAACGGCAGCATACTGCGACAGCGTCGCGTTTCGGCCGATGAGGCTGCCGCGATCCCGCTGGTTCTTGAGCTCGCGCTCTACGTCCTGTGCGGCCCTCTCACCCTTCACGCGGCGGTCGATTGGCTTGGGCCGCTCACCAGGGTTCTGCACGCGGTCATACACGCGAACGTCATACACACCGGGCTTGCCCGGCACCTCGCGAATCGACACGGCGAGCCTCCCTCCGACATCCACTTACGGACTAAGGGCCTATCCCGATAGGGATGTGCGTGCGGGGCGTTCGTGGACCGAGCG
>JBAXRL010000517.1:0-3002 GCA_037131205.1 Actinomycetes bacterium
GCTGCCGCACGAGCTTGCCGGCGTAGAAGGCCATGGAGAGGCTCTTGCCGCTGCCCTGCGTGTGCCAGACCACGCCCACGCGATGGTCGCCTGAGACGGCCCCGACGGTGGCCTCGACCGCCTTGTTCACCGCCCAGTACTGGTGGTAGGCGGCCATGATCTTGGTGACCGTGGGGCCGTCGACCTCGAAGACGATGAAGTGGCGCACGATGTCGAGGAAGCGGCGCTTCTGGAAGACGCCGCGCACGAGGGTCGCCAGTTCCGGCGCGCCCTTCTCCGCGATCGCCGCGCCGTCGACGGTGCGCCAGGGCATGAAGCGCTCCCAGGCGCCGGTGAGCGTGCCGTGGCGCGCCTCGATGCCGTCGCTGGCGACGAGAAGCTCGTTCGTGGTGAACAAGCTGGGGATCTGCTGCTTGTAGGTCTGCAGCTGGTTGAAGGCCTGCCTCGTGGTGGCCTTGGCGTCACCCGGGTTCTTGAGCTCGATGACGGCGAGAGGCAAGCCGTTGACGAACACGACCACATCCGGCCGCCGGTTCGTCTTGCCCTCGACCACGGTGAACTGGTTGATCGCCAGCCAGTCGTTGGCCTCGGGGTCGTCGAAGTCGACGAGCCAGGCTTTGTCGCCGGCGATCGAGCCGTCCGGCCGCGCGTACTCGACGTCGATGCCGTCGATGAGCAGGCGATGGAAGCGCCGGTTGTTCTCGAGCAGGCTCGGGCTCTCGACGACGAGGACCTTCTTGAGCGCGTCGTCGAGAGCCGACGCCGGCAGGTCCGGATTGATGCGTTCGAGGGCGGCGCGCAGACGCCGAGAGAGGACAACTTCGGTGAAGTCGTCCCGCTCGGCCGCCAACTTCTCCGGCTCGACGTCCGGCCCGTAGGCGGTCTCCTAGCCCAGCTCGCGGAGCCATGCGAGCATGGCTTCTTCGACGTGCGACTCGACGATTGTGGTCCCAGGAGTCACGGCTGCCCCTCTGTTGCTCGCAGACCCTCCGGCCGCAATCGTACACCTTGCCTCGGCCGAGCCTGGCGCCGGCCGGTCTGGTCGGACCATTGTCATCCTTGACCGCATCTGACCCGACCGGTAGCTTCGTGCGGGGTACGCGTGAGCGTCAGGCGCCACCGCTCTGAGCCGCCGTTACCTCGATCGCCGTATGACCCAGCACCTCACCATCCACAGAGCACTGGATGACGTAGCGCCCCTCGGCGTTGAACTGGGGCTGAGCAGGCACGGTGATCTGAAAGCGCTGGGACGTGCCAATGCGCAGACCCGGCGGCCGCCCTACCTCGAACTCGCCGCCGGCAAGCTGCCCCACCTCGCCCCCGTCTGCATCCAGAACGTCGACGCTGAAGCCGATCTTGCGATTGGTGAGGCTCCACGGCACGTTGATGCCCAGTGCCACAGCGAACGGCACTGCAGGCGGTCCCGGGAGCTGCGGCACCCTCAGCCTGTCCCAGCCGCCACCCAGGAGGTAGAGCTTGCCCCCCACCGCGTCGGCGCCGTCGGCGACCAGCAGATAGTCCAGCGAGATGCTGTCCGGATCACTCATGGTTTGACCTCGTCCTGTCGATGTCATACACTGTATGACACATCATACGCGCAAATCCGAGGGTAGCAAGTGGCTGTCGAGATCCGCGCCCTCGTCTGGGACGAGCAGCACGAGGAGCACATCGCCAAGCACGGCGTGACGCCCCGGGAGGTGAATTCGATGGTGGAGAACCCGCACATCGTCGTCAGGAACCGCAAGCACCGCAAGAGGACGGCGCCTGATGATCGGACGCACTCACGGTGGCCGAGTCCTCGCCGTACCGCTAGCGAAGACGAATTCGCCGGACACATGGCGGCCACCACCGCTTACCCGGCAACCCAGGCACAAACGTGCCTCCTTGACCAGAGCTCGGGAAGTCCCAAGGAGCGATCATGACCAGGAAGAGAGCAGCCCTCGACAGCGAGAGCGACTACGAGGTCGTGGGCGTCAGCCAGGGCAACAAGCCCGGCGGCATCGTGTCCGTGCGCCTCAAGCCAGAAGAGATGGAGCTGCTCGTTGCCCTCTCGAAGGTGAGCGGGCGGACGCTGTCGGCGACGATGCGCCTCGGCCTGCGCTGCCTCGACGAGAAGCCGGCTCAGGTGACGGGATCGCGGCCGTCAAGCCTGCGCCTGGAGACGCGAGGCACTCAGGCAGTCACGGAGCTCTCGACCCACCATGAGGAGTGGAGCCAGCCGAGCGCGGTGTCCCTCGTCTGGACGAGGTAGCCATGCGCGACCGCCCGACGTAGACAAGCCGACCGTGCGCGCGACCGGACTACGTCGCCAGCTCTTCCCTCACCGACTCCCGGTCGCTCCAGGGCACTGCGGCGATGTCGCAGCTCGCCAGAGCCTCGCGAACGCTGCCGGCCGGGGCGCCGCTCGCATCATTCAGCAGTGCGTATGCCTGCGAGCGCAACCGGCGCGTCTCGCGGGTGTCGAGCCACGCGTAGATGAACTGCTGCACCGTCTGACGAGTGGGATTATTGACCGGGTGCAGCACGCGCTCGGGGCGCGCCGACGACGCGGGGATCACGAAGTCGAAGTGCTGCACGAACCCGCTCTTGCCGGTGAAGCGCACGTCCGGCGTGTAGCGAACGCCGCTCTCGTCGAGCCAGGCCTGAACGTCCTCGGCGAAGAGGTTCACCACAGTCGGGCCGGCAAGAAAGAACAGGTCATTGACCGACAGGATGGCCTGGATGAGGTCGTGCATCTTCTGCGGCGCCGTGCTCGGCGTGGCGCGCACCAGCAGTTGGTCCCCGTCTGCCTGCACGCCGAAGCCGTTGAGTGTCGTCGTGAGAAGGGCGCGCCGCTTGGGCGAGTCGAGCGGGCAGCCGGACTGCTCCAGGTCCGCGATCGTGTACCCGTCATCGGTGATCAGGTAGTCGCCGTTGACCGGCTTCGCGTAGACCTGCACGCAATCGTTGTGGCGGTCGAGGTACGGTGTGGTGATCTCAGTCCACGCCTCTCCGACCGCGCG
>JBAXRL010000518.1:0-3001 GCA_037131205.1 Actinomycetes bacterium
GCTGACGTGGACGGCCTCGCCCTCCGTGGGTGTCGCCGGCTACCGCGTGTTCAAGGACGGCGCCACAGACGTATGGGTGGCCACCGTGAGCGGGCCGTACTGCGATCTCGCGCAGGGCTACGAGTCCACCGCCTCGTACCAGGTGAAGCCCTACGCGGCGGGCAGCGTCCTCAGCCTCACGGCCTTCGCCGCGATCGTCCCCGGGCCGCCCTTGCAGGCCGTCGCCAACTACGGCGGCACGCCGTGGGTCAAGGTGGAGATCCCCGCAGAGGTCCTCTTCGAACTGAAGGTGATGAACAACGTGAAGAGCGGCAAGGAGGCCCTCATCACGCTCAAGTACCTCGGCCCCGAGGGCAAGAGCAGCGCAGTCGCCGTCAATCCCTCTCAGCGTGTCTCCTACAGCATCACCGAGTACAAGGCGGAGTGGGAGGACCTCACGGCGGGCGTCTACCAGTTCGGCTGGGAGGCGAATGGCATCAAGTCCGGCTCCCGACTGGTGATGCTGACGGCGCCCAAGGAGACCTACCAGGAGAAGTGCATCCCATGAGCAGGCAGCCGCGATCCAGGGGGCAGCGGGGGATCACCCTTTTCGAGCTGCTGGTGGCGATGTCCATCATGCTCGTGCTCTCGACGATGATCGTCACCACCTGGGTGGCGCTGACCGACGCCTACTCGTTCTCCTCGCGCAGCGACAAGCAGCGCGACCTCGCCCGCCAGGCGATCGACCGCATGGCGCGGGAGATCCGTGACGCCCAGCAACCCCCGGGCGGCACGAGCCCGGCCTTCGCCTACGCCTACCCGGACGAGGTGCGGCTCTACTCGACCTTCAACACGGCCGACGCCGCGAATCCCACGTCCGTCCCGCGGCTCACGCGCTTCATCTATCGCGTCACCAATGCGGCGTACGGCGTGGGCGCGGTCTACCGTGAGCTCCCCGGCGCGGACGGCGCCTTCGACACCGGCGACGACGTGTCGCGGCTCCTCCTCGCCAACGTGTGCAACGCGGGCGAGGGCAAGGACGTGTTCACCTACTGGTCGTACGACCCCGCCGACGGCGACCTGGCGCCGTCGCACGGCACGACGACGCTCGTCGATCCCTCACGCGTCGTCGAGGTGGGGGTCACGCTGCTCGTCGACCTCAACCCGGGCAAGGCGCCGAACTACATGGACCTGAGTACCAGAGTACAGCCGCGCAACGTGCGCGAGTTCTGAAGGAGAGGCGGGCCGATGCACATTCGGAATCCCGAGACGGGCGCGACGCTCATCTTCGTGGTCGGCGCCATCGCGGCGCTGGCGATCCTCTCCGCCGCCCTGGTCATGCTGAGCACCAACGTCATGCACAACACCGGCGCTCAGACCATGGAGGTCAAGGCGTTCAACGTCGCGGAGGCCGGGATCGACAGCGGCCAGCAGACGCTGTGGGCGGCTTGGCCGGGTCCCGGCGCGGCGACTCCGGCGGTGGACCCGGCGACCTTCGCCGCGCAGTTCCCGGCCGCCAAGTTCCCGGCGCCGGCGTCCGGACAGCTCATCGACGTCGCGTTCTACGACGACGACGGCGCGCCGCTGCCTAACCCGGGCATCGACCGGGCCGTGCATGTGGACCAGAATGACAACGGCATCATGTGGATCGAATCGCGCGGCGCCACCGGCAGCGGTTCGGCGCAGGTCATGGCATGCGTGCAGAAGGTCGAGTACGACCTCCGCATCAGGAACGGCGTCGCCATCTTCAGCGGCGGCGACCTGGAGATCAAGGGCACCGGCAATCAGCCCGTCGTGGGCCTCGACCCGCCGGCAACCGCGGCGCAGGCCCTCGCCGTCGGCGACATCGACTTCAACGGCCAGGCCGACACGGAGACCGGCATCTGGCTCGAGCAGTACACGGCCACAACGCTCCAGGACGTCTTCCCCAGCGAGATCCTCATCAGCATCATTCAAGCGGGCAAGTCGTTCGCCAATTGGGGCGCATACACGTCGTGGAAAAGTAGCCATCCTGGTGTCGAACCGTTTGCCACCGACCCACGCATCATCATCATCGAGAACGGTGACGTGGACGCCAAGGACTTGCCCGACACCGATGTGGACCCCGCCACCGGGAGGGACACCGTGTGGAGCGAGGCGGACCCCGGCATTCTCGTGGTGCTGAACGGCGGCTTCAACCAGACCGGGCAGCACAAGACGATCTACGGCATCGTGTACGTGGTCAACGGGTTCGTGCTCGGCGGCAACGCGGAGGTGCACGGCATGGTGATCGCCGAGGGCTGGGGTAACCTGCACGGCACGCGTGCCGTGGACTACAACCAAAACGTGATCGACAACCTGCAGCGGCCGCTCACGCTGTCGGTGAAGCTCGTGCCCAACACCTGGAGGGAGCTGCAGCCGGCCGCGGCGCTCTGAAGGCAGAGCCACCGCCGCCTGACAAGACAACAGATATCCGTCTAGGCGCTTATCGAATCGCCCCGACCGCCGACACAAGAGGCGAGACATACCCTCGCTATGTCTACGTCGGAGGCGGAAACATGAACAGGTATTCCTGGCGGACCTGTTGTCGCGAAGCCGGCTTCAGCTTCGTCGAGCTGCTCGTCACCATGATCATCGCAGGCATCGTGTTCGCGGCGATGGTGCCGATGTTCGTCGGCGCCTCGCAGAAATCCTCGGGCGACAAGATGCGCAACATCGCGCTGAACGTCGCCCAGGATCGCATGGAGAAGATCCGCCAGCTCGACTACGACCAGATCACAAAGGCCAACCTCGAGTCTGCGACGTTCGCCGGAGGACAGTTCGGCAAGGAGTGGACCACCTACTCCAGCGGCGTTCCGAGGGTGTTCGATATCGCCTACGATCTGAAGAACGTCGGGGGCAGTGGCGCCTCACCGGCGTATGTGCGCGTGAAGGTCACCGTCACGTGGACCGCGCCGCCGCGCCCGGTGAAGCCCGTGGAACTGCAGACGTATGTCTCGCGGCAGTATGCGGGCCCGCAGATCACCAATCTCGAGCTGAGCCC
>JBAXRL010000519.1:0-2990 GCA_037131205.1 Actinomycetes bacterium
TCGAGCCGGCCGAGGACTGACAGCGAAACGATCGGCAGGCCGAGGCCGCAGGGGCTCGGAGACGGCGTCGCCGAACTGCCCGAGCCCACAGGCTCCAGGCCCTCAGCGAAGGCGATCAGCTCTCGGCGCGTCAGCGCCCCGGTGACGAAGACGATGCGTCGCTCGTCGCCGACGAACAGAGTCGGCCCCGTCGCGTCGTACCAGGTCTGCGCGGTCGCGCCGCTGAGCGCGCCGTACTGCAGCGTCGTCGTCTCGAGCGACAGCTTGTCGGCGGCGATCGACGCGAGCGTGCCCCGCGGCAAGGCGACCGACTTGCCGGCCGCGCCCGGCCTAAGCTGCCGCACGGTGAACCAGCTGAGGCCTCGCGTGTAGAGCTGCGCCACCTGGAACTGCCCGGCAAGCGGGTCGATAGGACCGCTCTGCCCGTCCTGGACGAGCCAGATGCCCGGTGCTCCACCGGTCTCCGAGGTCGCGACAGCCCGAAGAGCGAAGCCGTCCGGGGCGAGCTCTGATACCAGCGGGGCATAGCCGACCGCGCGGCCGGCTGCCGCCGGCGACGGCTGATAGTCGGGGCTCTCATCCGCCTGGGTCGTGACGTTCTGACCGGTGGGCGCCGGAAGCGCAGACGCCTCGTCGGCCGGAGGCGGAGCGCCCCAGGCGACCGTGGCGGTGAAGGTCGAGCGGCCATCGGCGTACCACACGACGATCCCGGAGACCTGGTCGACGACGAGCTGGATGTCCTGATCGTCCAGGGTCATGGCCGCGCGCCAGACCTTGCGCCCGCCATCCTCGAGGGGCTTGATGCCGACGGTCCGATCCTGGTCCTCGATCGCCGAGCGCACGATGGCGCTGAGACCCTGGTAGTCCAGCGGGCTCGGAGTGGCCACCTGCCAGGTCGGCGGCCACGCCCCGACGATGCGCGTGCTGACTTCGCGGCCGAGGAAGGTCGAGGTGGTGAGGGTGGCTCGCAGCTTCGCGTTGTACATCGACACGATCGGCCTGGGGTCGCCGCGGAGCGAGGGCATCGGGTTCGGCCACTGGGTCCCGGACGCGTCCCCCGAGGCCGACGCCGCGAAGGAGCCGGAGGCTCCTGGTCGCGGCGTCGCTCCGCGCTGGTCCGCGGCGAGAGGGCGCGCGATGACGTAGATCCCGCGGATCGCGCGGATATCGGGGGTCGGCGCCGGCGGCGGCGTGCGCAGAAAGAAGACGTAGGCGACGGCGAAGATGATGCCCAGGGCCATCACCGTGGCCGCGAGGCGCGGCGGGCGACGGCTGACCCGCGCCTCTCGGATCTCGCGGCTCGCGCGATCTGGATGGAAGTCTACGGTCGTGCCTCTGAGGCCGCGGGGCCTACGAGCCTTGGCCCCGCCCGCCGCCCCAGGCGAAGAACAGCGGCAGGAAGAGAAACGTGAACCCGAACTTGCGTGAGACGAACAGGGTCAGCGCCGCGATCAGCAGGCTGAGGCCGATGAGCATGAGGGTGCGTTGACTCACGCGACAAGCGTGACGGCCCGACGGCGGCGGCGCAAGCCGCCGCCCTTCCGCCGGCGGCCCGACGGCGGCGCAAGCCGCCGCCCTTCCGCCGGCGGCCCGGCGCCCGCCCGCCGCCCCGCGGCTGGCGCCACGGCGCCAGCCTGTGATTACCTTGGCGGGCATCATCGATTCCGGGAGGAGGCAGGGCGTGAAACGCAATCTGTTCGCCGGCCGCAGGCGCAGCGGCGGTATCGGTCTGGACGTGTTCACCGACGACGAGATCCAGGACATCCATCTCGCGACTCTCGAGGTGCTCGAGCGCACCGGCGTGTGGGTGGAGATCGCCGAGGCGCTCGACATCTTCAGCGACGGCGGCTGTGTGGTGGATCGTGAGGCGCGCATCGTGCGCATCCCGCCGCACATCGTGGAGGACGCGATCCGCAGCGCGCCCGCCAGTATCACTCTCTGCGGGCGTGACCCGAAGAACGACATCGTCCTCGAAGCGGGGCGCGTCGGCTTCAGCAACTTCGGCGAAGGGATCATGGTCGTCGACCCGTACAGCGGCGAGCTGCGCGCGTCCACCAAGCAGGACCTCACCGACATCGCCAAGCTCGTTGACGCTCTGCCCGAGGTGGACGTCTTCGAGATCGCCGTCGGCGCCGGCGACATGCCGCCGGCGCCGGCTTCGATCCACAACCACGAGGCGGCTATCGCCGGGCAGACCAAGCCGATCTCCGGCGGGCCGCTGGACGGCCGCGCCGTGCGCATCACCCTGGCCATGCTCGAGGCCGTGCAGGGCAGTGCGGAGGCGGTCCGCGAGCGCCCCATGATGATCATGGGCACCTGCCCGGTGAGCCCGCTCAAACTGGTCGGCGACTGCTGCGAGATCGTCATCGAAGCGGCGCGCGCCGGCGTGCCCAGCTGCGTGCTCAGCATGGCGATGGCCGGCGGCTCGTCGCCGGTGACGCTCGCCGGCACCCTGGTGACCCACAACGCCGAGGTGCTCGCCGGCGTCGTCCTCGCGCAGCTCACGGAGCGCGGCAGCAAGGTGCTGTACGGCTCGTCCACGACCGCCATGGACCTGCGGCTGGCGGCGGCCTCCGTGGGCTCGCCGGAGTGCGCCCTGATCAGCGCCGGCGTGGCCCAGCTCGCCAGGCAGTACCGCCTGCCGAGCTACATCGCCGGTGCGTAGGGCGACAGCAAGCTCAGTGACGTGCAGACCGGTCACGAGAAGACACTCACGGCCTTGATGGCAGCGTTGGCAGGGACCAACCTGATCTACGGCCTGGGGATGATCGAGTCGGGCGTCACTTTCGACTACGCACAGCTTGTGATCGACGACGAGATCGCGCGCATGGTGAAGCAGGTGGTGGGCGGCATCCGCGTGAACGATGAGCGCCTGGCGGTGGACGACATCGCCCGCGTGGGTTCGTTCGGCGATTTCCTGAGCCTGGACGCGACCATGGCGCACATGCGCGAGCAGTCGCAGCCGGCGCTCATCGACCGCCGCGTGCGCG
>JBAXRL010000520.1:0-2967 GCA_037131205.1 Actinomycetes bacterium
CGCCTGCGCCGCCAGGGGCCCCACCTTGGAGCCGGCCGGCGCAGCCTCGCCGGCGCCCCCGCCGCCCACCACCAGGGCAAGCGCGGCCAGCACGAGCGACGCGAGCACCGCCACCCAGTAGTCGAGCGGCAGGCGCCACAGCCAGCGCCGATGCCACCACACGTCGCCGCGGCGAAAGCGGCGCCAGCCGTAGGCCGGGTTGAGCAGAAACCAGAGAAAGTCCCAGAGCGCGCTCCAGGCGACCCAGGCGGCGAGCAGCGACAGCTCCCGGGCCGCCGTCCACGACGCGCCGAAGGCGAACGGCAGGTGAAAGGCGAGCAGCGTGGCCGCGAACATCAGCAGGTTGTAGCCGGTGAGCGGCTTGCCGCCGAGCACGAGCCCGAAGAGCCGCGCCGAAAGCCCACTGACGCGGTACGGCGTCGGGAGCTTCTCGGCCCAGCCGTACGGACCCTCGATCTCGATCTCGACGGCCGCCATCACGAGGGCCAGGATGCAGAGCAGCGGCGCCGCGACGGCGAGCGTCACGGCCTCGCCTCGTCGCGCTCTTCGACGGCCGACGCGTCGTCGCCGTCTTCGGCTGTCCCGACGCGCCGGCCGCGCCGGCGGCCGCCGGTCTGGGCAAGCGCCACCAGCGCAAGCTGCTCGCGCAGCGCCGCAAGCGCCTCGTTGTTGCCGTCCTGCGCGTAGCCGGCCAGCGCGACCTCGTGCTGGGGCAGCCGTTCGAGAAAGGCGCCGATCGCCTGCGGCGTCGGCGCCTCCGCGTACGCGCCATACCCGAGCCGCTCCAGATAGCGCGCGTTGAGCGTCTGCTCGAACTGGCCGGCGACCGGGATCGAGAGCGCCGGCTTGTGCAGGTACACGCACTCCGAGAGCAGCGAGAACCCGCCGCCGGCCACCACGGCGCGCGCCGTGCGCAGATCCTCAAGGAAGACCGCCTCGCTGAAGGGCCGGAAGACGAGGCGGCCGTCCCCCAGGTCCTCGTCAAGGTCGCGGCGCACGCCGTACACGCGGCACGGCAGACCGGTCTCGTGCAGCGCCGCGACCAGCGTCTCGCCGCCGGCCGCCGTCTGGTAGACGAGCAGATGCTCGCCCTGCTCCGCCGCGGCGGCGAGCACCGCCTCCCGCAGCACCGGCGCGACCAGCGTCGTCGCCTTCCGCCGCAGCGGCGGCCGAAAGAAGGTGGGCACGATGGCGTGGTGCAGGCCCGCCGCCTTGGTCCGCGCGATCTGCCGGGCGAGCTCGAAATCGAGCGTGTCGCCGCGGATGATGCCGTCGTCGTGCCGGCAACGGTCGAGCATCATGATGTTGTCCACGCCGATCGCCGGCACGCGCTCGCGGCGGGCGACGGTCAGCACGAACGACTCGAAATCGCTCACCACCACGTCGGCGGAGAAATCGCGGGCGATCTCGTAGAAGCTGCGTACCTGCGCCGGCCAGCCGGCGACGGCGCCGCGCAAGTTCTGCGCCACCGTCTCCCAGCGGCGGATGGCGTTGTCCTCGTAGGCCAGCGAGAAGCCGAGGATCTCGCGCACCTGGGGAAAGTGCTGCGCCAGGTAGTCGTGGGCGCGCCCCGACGCCACGATGAGCACGTCGTGATCGCCGACGATGTCGGTGAGGAAGGCGTGCGAGCGGGTGGCGTGGCCCATGCCTTCGCCGGCCACGCCGTACAGGATGCGCATCTCTCCACCTCACTTCGTCGGGGGCTCGGCTCCGCGCCGCCCGCATGACTCTACCCGTTCGCGCGCCTCGGCGGCGCGGGGGCCGCGACGACGAAGGCCTCTCGCGTGGTGGCGCCCGCGCGGGCCGCGGGGTAGTCTGCCCGCCGTGGAGACGACTTCTCAGCTCAGCCGCCTGAGCCGGCCCCGCCGCCTCGTCCTCATCGCGGTCCTGGGCAGCGTCTGCACCATCGGACCCTTCTCGACGGACCTCTACCTGCCGGCAATGCCGATCGTCGCCGCGGACCTGGGCGCGAGCTCGTCGGCGATCGCGCTCACTGTGACCACCTTTCTCGTGGGCCTGGCCTTCGGTCAGCTTCTGGCGGGTCCTTTGAGCGATACGTACGGGCGGCGGCTGCCGCTGCTCGTCGGCCTCATCGTGTTCACGACGGCGTCGCTGGTCTGCGCGCTGACCCCGTCCGTCGACGTGCTGATCGCCGTGCGGTTTGTCCAGGGCCTTGCCGGCGCCTCGGGCATGGCCATCGCCAACGCAGTCGTCACCGACTACTCGCGGGGGCGCCAGGCGGCGCGCCTGCTCTCGCGCCTGGCGCTGGTCAGCGGCCTGGCGCCGATCGTGGCTCCGCTCATCGGCGCCCAGCTCCTGCGCGTCACCTCCTGGCGCGGCCTCTTCGTGGCGCTGACCGGCCTCGGCATCCTGCTGTTCTCCGCCGTCGCGCTCGGGCTGCGCGAGAGCCTGCCGCGCGAGAGGCGGCAGGCGGGGGGCGCGGCGCGCACGCTCCGCACCTTCGGCATGCTCTCGCGTGACCCGCGCTTCATGGGCCTCTCGACGACCAGCGCCCTGTCGTTCGTCGCCTTCTTCGCCTATCTGGCGGCCTCGTCGTTCGTGTACCAGGATCTGTATGGGGCCTCGCCCGTCCTCTTCAGTCTCCTGTTCGCGGTGAACGCCATCGGCATGCTCGCCGTGAACCAGCTCAACCACCGCCTGCTCGGGCGCTTCACGCCGCAACAGCTCCTCGGCGTGGGCCTGCTCACCGGCAGCCTCGCCGGCCTCGCTGTCCTTGCCGTGACGCTCGTCGGCGGACTCGGCATCGTGGCGTTGGCCGTGCCCCTGTTCGTGCTCGTCGCCAGCCTCGGTTTCGTCTTCCCCGATTCCACCGCCCTGGCGCTTTCGCTGCACCCGGACGTGGCGGGCTCCGCCTCCGCCTACTTCGGCACGTTCCGCCTGGGCCTCGGCGCCCTGGCCACCCCGCTGGTCGGGATCGGCGGCGCGGTGAGCGGCCTGCCGATGGCG
>JBAXRL010000521.1:0-2964 GCA_037131205.1 Actinomycetes bacterium
GGCTCGGCGCGGCCGCCGCGCCCGCCCGCCGTGGCCGCTGCCGGCTGTGCATGCGCCGGGCGGCCATTCGTGGTTCACCGGCGTCTGAGCGAGGGGGATGGTGATGAGGACCCGATTGGAATCATGAATCAGGCTCATCGGGCAGGAGGGTCGTTCACTCCTGGTCTCCTCGAAGGCATGTCTTTCAGCCAGGCCGGTCTTTCGTTGTCCGAGCAATCGGGGAGTACGAGGGTCGGCGGAATCCGTACCGCCGGCTTACGGCGATGCTCGAGAGCCTGAGGAGCATCGCGCTGATCCAGAGCACCGAGGCATCCGACCGGATCGATGGTGTGGTCGCGCCTCCGCGGCGCATTCGCGAGCTCGTTGAGCACAAGACCACGCCGCGGAACCGCTCCGAGGGCGAGATCGCCGGCTGTCGCGGCGTGCTCGCGACGATCCGTGGCGACGCCTCGAACACCGTCTTGACGCCGCAGATCATCAACGATATCGTCGAATCTCTCCCAGACGGGAGTTCGTGCGCGCGCTTCAAGCCTGCGCCGGCCGTCCTCACGCCTGGCGCGATTGAGCATCTGGTCTGACGCTTCCGCGAGGTTCGGAGCGCAGGCGCAGTGGAACCTCTTGTCGCGATCGCCGCCTTCGTTCTCGACTTCCTCTGCACTCACCCGTTCCGCGACGGCAACGGCCGCATGGCGCGTCTGCTGACTCTGCGTCTGCTGACTCTGCTCCTGCTCTACCAGTCGGGGTTCGAGGTGGGCCGTTACGTGAGCCTCGAGAAGACCATCGAGGAGTCCAGGGAGACGTACTACGAGTCGCTGCTGAGCTCGTCTCATCACTGGCACGAGGGGCGGCACGACATGTCGCCCTGGCTCGTGTGCCTCCTCGGCGCGCTCATTGCCGCCTCCAGGCAGCTTGAGTCGTGAGTCGCGCGTCGCCTCCCTCTCGGGCGCACGCGGCGCAGAAGCGGCAGGTCGTGGTCGGCTGTTCTCGCCGGCCGCCGCCCACCTTCCGTATCGGCGACCTGATCGACGCCTGCCCCGGGATCCTGCGGCCCACCGTCAACCGTGCCTTGGCCGACCTGCAGCGCGTCGGAGAGATCGCCTGCTTGGGCAGAGGGCGCCACGCGGTGTGGCAGAAGCGGTACGACCAGCCGCCGCAGGCGGGATAGGCCGCTAGGCCTGTGACGAAGGGAGCGGCAGGCGCACGCTGAAGGTGGCGCCCGCGCCGGGCTGCGTGCGCAGCGCCACCGAGCCGCCGTGCGCCTCGACGATCGCCGCGACGATGGCGAGGCCCAGGCCGGCGCCGCCCGACTGCCGCGCCCGCGATTTGTCGGCGCGGTAGAACGGCTCGAACACCTGGGCCGCGATCTCGGGAGTGAGGCCCGGGCCTTCGTCGGCGACCTCGAGGACGGCCGCGCCGGCCGCGCCGGGAGCGCCGGTAGCGCCGGCCGCGCCGGGAGCGCCGGCCGCGCCGGCGTCCGTAGTGGCGCCGGCCTCCGCAGCGTCGCCGGCTTCGCCCGCGCCCGCGGTCTCGCGGCGCAGCCGCACGTGTACCGGGCAGTCCGGCGGCGTGTGCTTGCGGGCGTTGCCGAGCAGGTTGGCGATCACCTGGCGGAGCTGGTGCTCGTCGCCGGTCACGACCAGCTCGGCCGGCGCTTCCAGCGAGATGTCGCGGCCGGCGTCGGCGGCGCGGGCGTCGCCGACGGCGTCAGCTACGACGCGCGCCAGGTCGACGGGCTCCCTCTCGGGCTCGCGGCCCTCGCCGAGCCGCGCGAGCAGCAGCAGTTCGTCGACCATGACCCCCATGCGCCGGCTCTCCTCCTCGATGCGGCGCATCGCCGTGGCGAGGTCCGCGGGGTCGTCCTTGGCGCCGCGTTCGAACAGCTCGGCGTAGCCGCGGATGCTGGTCAGCGGCGTGCGCAGCTCGTGCGAGGCGTCGGCGAGGAAGCGCCGCAGCTTCTCCTCTGTGGCGGCGCGCTCCGCGAAGGCCACCTCGATCTGCTCGAGCATCGCGTTGAGGCTGAGGCCGAGCCGGCCCACTTCCGTGCGCGGCTCGGCCGGCTCGACGCGCCGCGACAGGTCGCCGGCGGCGATGACGTCGGCGGTGTCGGCCATCGCCTCCAACGGCCGCAGGTCGCGTTTGATGATCAGCCAGGCGGCCACGCCGAGGCCCACGAGCACCAGCACCGACACCAGGATCTCGATACCCAGCAGCCTGCCCAGCGTCTGCGTGGTCTCGGTGAGCGGCACCGCGACGATGAGGATGCGCTCCACCGACGGTACCGACTGCACGAGGACGCGGAACCGGGGCCCGCCCCCGCCGCCGGCGCCCGTGTCGAACAGCGTCCCGTTTGCGTTCTGCGCCGACGCGCCGGGCAGTGGCGACGGGAGCTGGGGGGTCGGCTGGGTCTCGCTGCCGTAGGCGAACGAGATCTTGTTGAGCACCACGCCCTGGGCGTCGCGCAACTCTCCGTAGGTGCCCGGTGGCAGATTGGGCCGGCCCGGGCCGCCGGTCTGGTCCGGTAGCCCGGGTATCTGGCTGCTCGCGAGGGTGAGGGCGACGGGGCCGCGCGCCTCGCGCAGCTGTTGATCGACGCGCTCCAGCAGGAACGCGCGCAGCGAGGAGTAGGTCGCGACGCCGGCGACCAGCAGGCCCGCGGCGACGAGGCCGAGCAGCGCCACGAGCAGCCTCGTGCGCAGGCTCACGGTCAGTCCCGGGGCACGCGAATGGAGTAGCCCACGCCGCGCACCGTCTGGATGAGCGGCGGGCCGAGGCTGTCGATCTTGCGCCGTAGGTAGCTCACGTAGGTCTCGACGATATTGGCGTTGCCGCCGAAGTCGTAGTTCCACACGTGGTCGAGGATCTGGTCCTTGCTGAGCACCCGGCGGGCGTTGAGCATGAGGTAGCGCAGGAGCTTGAACTCGGTGGCCGTGAGCTCGATGTCGTGGCCGGCGCGCCGCACCTCGT
>JBAXRL010000522.1:0-2960 GCA_037131205.1 Actinomycetes bacterium
TCTCGCCGGCGCCCACGATGAGCACGGTGTGGTCCTTGAACTTGCCGAACACCTGGAGGGCCAGCTCGACGGCCGCGGAGCTCACGCTCACCGGGCGTTCGCCGATGGCCGTCTCGGTGCGCACACGCTTGCCGACTTCGAGGGCGTGCCGAAAGAGGCGGTTGAAGACCACGCTTGTGCAACCGCCCTCGCAGGCCTGCTGATAGGCGGCCTTCACCTGGGCGACGATCTGCGCCTCGCCGATCACCATCGAATCCAGGCTCGAGGTGACGCGGAACAGGTGCGCGATGGCCCCATCACCAGAGTAGCTGTACAGGCTCGACTCGAGCTCGCGGACGTCGGCCCCGGCGTGGCGCGCCAGGACCGCTATCGCCGCCTGGCGCGCCGCCGGCGAATCGCCGGCGTAGGTGTACAGCTCGGTGCGGTTGCAGGTGCTCAGCGCGAGGGCCTCGCAGGCGGCCCCTCCGTCCAGAAGCTCCTGAGCCACACGCAGGGCGGCCGCCTCGTCCAGGGCGAGGCGCTCACGCAGCTCCAGCGAGGCGGTCTTGTGCGAGATGCCGGTGACGACGACGAGCACGTGTCAGCCTCCGTAGGTGTGGAAGCCGCTGAGGTACGGTACGGCGGCGAAGCGGATGACCAGCAGCACGACGAGGCCGGCGATGGCCAGCCAGGCGATGCGGCCGCCGACCCAGTCGGCGCGCATGCGGCCCCACAGCAGCAGCGCGTACAGCGCCCAGGCGAAAAGCGCCAGCAGGACCATGGGGTCCACCCACCAGCTCGGGACGTTGTAGGTCTCGGCGCGGATGATGCCCGCCAGCATGCCCGCGGTGAGAAACGGCAGCCCCACGAGCGTGGCGTGGTACATGAGCTTCTCCAGGGCGCCCAGCGACGGCAACCGCCCGAGGACGCCGCCCGCCTTGCGGCGTCGCAGCAAGGCCTCCTCGATGAGGTAGATGATGCCCGCGCCGCCAGCCACGTACAGGCAGCCGATGGCCGTGAGCATCACGATCACGTGCAGGATGACGATGTCACTGCGGAGCGCCGGCACGAGCTGCACCGGCGGCTTGTAGTCGACCCAGGCCACGGTGAGCAGGATGAGGACCACGGGGAGCACGTACAGCCCCACGGCGCGCATCTTGGTGAACGACTCCAGCACATGCCACACGAGGGCGATGGACCAGGCGACCATGACCAGCGATTCGTAGGCGCCGACGAACGGCACGTGACCGGCGCTGAAGCCGCGGAAGACGATGGTCAGGGTCTGGAAAGCGAGGCCCGCCGCGGCCACGACCAGGCCGACCCGGGTGAGCGCCGGGCTCTTGGTGAGGAACTGGACCACGAAAATGGCGAACGCCCCCGCGTAGAGCAGGTAGGCGATCCAGAGGAAGATGACTGAGGCGTGCTCCATACCGAAGAGTATGCGCCTCGCTTAACGCCGGTGGCGCCGGCGGCTCACTCGCCGCCGGCCGCGCCGACCACAGGCTGACGCCGCTGGACTTCCTGCTCGAGCAGCTGGACGTCGCGCTTGAGGGTGTTCACGCGGCGCGCGCTGATGAAGTAGTACAGCACGAGCACGGCCAGGATGACGGCATAGGCCGCGGCGACGAACTTGGCGCCTTCTTCGATGCTCATGGAGTCAGCCTCCGATCGTGTGCTTGAGGTCGGCCACGCGGTCCTTGAGGTCCTCAACGGCGAGGTCCCGGCGGATGAGCGCGACCAGCAGCAGGGTCATGCCGAGCATGCTGATGAGAAAGCTGACCAGCATGCTGCCCTCCATCCCGGACCCGCCGGCGCTGATGACCACCGGGTGCAGGCCCTCGGGCAGGAAGCGCGTGGCGAAGAACGTCATGGGCACATCGATGAAGGCGATGATGGCGAACACCGCCGCATAGGTGGCCCGGCGCTGCTCCTCCTCGACCACCGAGCGCAGCACAAGATAGGCGATGTAGAGGAAGCAGACGAGAAGGAACGTCGTGAGGCGCGGCTCCCAGGCCCACCACACGCCCCACGCCGCCTTGCCCCAGATCATGCCCGTGATCATCACCATCAGGCTGAACAGAAGGCCGAGGCGCACGCACACCAAGCCGAGGCGGTCCCACTTCAGGTTCTGCGTGCGCAGGTAGGCGATGGCCGCGACAAAGGCGATGCCGAAGGCCACAAGCGCCGTCTCGGCGATGGGCGCGTGGTAGAAGAAGATCTTCTGGCTGAAGCCCATCGACGAGGCATCGACGGGCGCGTAGAGGAAGGCCAGCAGCAACCCCGCGATGAGGCAGATGCCGGCTTCCACGAAGAGCGCCGGGGCGCTGACGAACTGCTTCACGCTCACTCTCCTATGGCGAAGTCGTAGGTGCCGTACGCCGCCACGATGAAGACGACGTCGAAGCCTAACAGGAACAGGACGCGGGCGAGCAGGCCGCCCAGCCCGGCGCCCTCCGCGAAGATGAGCGTGGTCGCCCCCGTCGCGGCGATGAGCACCGGCACGATCAGCGGCAAGAAGATGATCGGCAGCAGCAGGTCGCGCGAGCGCGTGTTCATCGAGATCGTCGCGAGCAGCGTTCCCAAGGCACAGATGCCCACGTCGGCGAGCAGCAAGACGACGAGGAACGGGAGCAGGTCGCCGACGTAGCTCCGTTCCACGAAGAACAGCGTGAACACGGGCACGGCCACGACCTGGATGATCAGCAGGAAGATGAGGTTGCCGGCGGTCTTCGCGAAGAAGATGGTGACGCGGTCGACCGGGCACAGCAGCAGGCCGTCGAGGCAGCGCTCGTCCTTCTCTTGCGCGAACGAGCGATTGAGCCCCAGCAGCATGGCGAAGATGAACGTGACCCAGAGCATGCCACCGGTGAAGTACGTGAGATCGGCGCCTTCCTTCACGGTGAAGGCGTAGTGAAAGATCACCATGGCCAGCAGCACGAAGAGGATCATGCTGATGAGCATCTCCCGCGTGCGCAGCTCGC
>JBAXRL010000523.1:0-2959 GCA_037131205.1 Actinomycetes bacterium
GGGTCGGCGTCGCCCACCCAGCCCCAGAGGAACATGTCGTAGTCGGGCTGCACCTTGCCGTCCACGGTGTTCCACACCTTGTCGCTGAGCGCCGCCTCGCTGACCACCTGGAGCTTCATGTCGAGGCCGATCTCCTTGAACCAGCCGGCGATGAACTTGCCGCTCTGCTGGCTCATGATCGACTCGTTGCGCGCCAGCAGCTCGAGCTTGAGCGGCTTGCCGTCCTTGCCCTCGCGGATGCCGTCGCCGTTGGTGTCTTTGTAGCCGGCCGCGTCGAGGGCGGTCCTGGCCTGCGCGAGATCGAACGGGTAGGTCGCGGCGCCGGGGTCCCAGTGGTAGTCGAGCTCGGGGTCGTACAGCCCGGCGGGGATGAAGCTGGTCGCCGGGCTCACCTGGTCGCTGTACGCTACGGCGGCGATCTTCTGCTTGTCGATAGCATAGTTCAGCGCCTGGCGGAAGGCCGGATCGCGCAGCGCCGGATCGCCGGTCGCCGGCGCGGGGGCGCAGTTGAAGGTGAGCTGGTCGAAGCCGATGGTGATGTACGAGATCGACTCCACGCCGTCGCCGTTGAGGCTCTGTACCTGGGCCGGCGGAATACCCCAGGCGCCGGCCAGCGTGCCTCGTTTCATGTCCTGAGCCATGGTGTCGGCGTTCTGGTAGGTCTCGAAGATGACCTCGTCGACCTTGGGCTTGCCCGCCCAGTAGCCCGGGTTGGCGGCCAGGCGCAGGTACGAGCC
This sequence comes from Actinomycetes bacterium, assembly GCA_037131205.1. Classification (GTDB taxonomy): domain Bacteria; phylum Actinomycetota; class Thermoleophilia; order UBA2241; family UBA2241; genus CAIXSE01. Next base: position 738 of record JBAXRL010000523.1, read on the forward strand.
CTTCTTCCACTCGACCACCTGGAACGGGCCGCTGCCGACGATCGGCGGCGCATTGGCATAGCCCGTGCCGGCGTCCTTCGGATCGATCCTGCTCCAGATATGCTCGGGCAGGATCGGCACCCACATGCCCAGCATGTTGGCCTTGGGCCGCGAGCAGGTGAACACGGCGGTCGCGTCGTCTGGAGCCTCGACCTTCTCGATGCCCTCGGTGTAGCCCGTGAACGAGGCCATCTGGTTGGCGATCACGTAGTTGAAGGTGAAGGCCACGTCGCGCGCCGTGGCCGGCGTGCCGTCCTGCCAGGTCATCCCGGGGCGGATCTTGAAGGTCCACGTGAGACCGTCGGCCGAGTGCGACCAGCTCTCGGCGAACTCCGGCTTGGGCAGCAGCGTCGCGGCGTCGTAGCCGTTCAGCAGGTCGTATTGCAGATGCCAGATCTCGTAGCACGAGGCGGAGACGCCCACGAAGGGGTTGAGGTTGTCGGGCTCGCGCGTCCAGCCGAGGCGGAGGATCACCTTGTCGAGGCCGCCGGCGGACGTGGGGCTCGGGGAGGCGGCCGCGGCCGCCGGCAAGCCCCACGCGAGCCCGGCGGCCAGGCAGGCGCACGCCACGACGAGCGCGGCGCGAACTACGCCGCTGCGCCGGATCCTGGTCTTCATGGTGGCTCCTCCCTCGTCCGTGTCAGCCGGGCACTGCGAACGTGCGTGCGCCGCTGGCCAGGAAGGCGCCGATGATGCCCTCCATCTTCTCGCGCTCCAGAAGGAACGCGTCGTGGCCGTAGTGGCTCTCGACCTCGTAGTAGCTCACGTGCTTGTGGGTGGCGCGCAGGGCGCTGACGATCTCCTTGAGCTGATACGGCGGGTGCAGCCAGTCGCTGCTGAACCCGAGCACAAGGAAGCGCGAGGTCACGTCGCGGAAGGCCTGCACGAGGCTCCCGTGCCGCCGCGTGAGGTCAAAATAGTCGAGGGCGCGCGTGATATAGAGATAGGTGTTGGCGTCGAAGCGGTTGGTGAACGAGAGTCCCTGGTGCCGCAGGTAGCTCTCCACCTCGAAATCCGCCGAGAACGTGAACGAGTAGTCGTGGATGTCGCGCAGGCGGCGCCCGAACTTCTCCTGCATGGCCTCGTCGCTGAGATAGGTGATGTGGCCGACCATGCGCGCCACGCTGAGGCCCTTGGCCGGCGGCTTGCCGCCGTAGTAGTGGCCGCCGCGCCAGTCGGGGTCGGCCATGATCGCCTGGCGGCCGACCTCGTTGAAGGCGATCGCCTGCGTGGGCTGGCGCGCCGCGGTGGCGAGCGGCACGCAGAGGTGGACGCGCTCGGGGTGCGACACGGCCCACTCGAGCACCTGCATGCCGCCCATCGAACCCCCGACGGCGGCGAGCAGCTTCTGGACGCCGAGGTGGTCGAGGAGCATCGCCTGGGCATTGACCATGTCGGCGATCGTGATGATGGGGAAGTCGGTGCCGTAGGGCCGGCCGGTGGCGGGGTCCATCGAGGCCGGCCCGGTCGACCCGCTGCAGCCGCCGATCACGTTGGAGCTGATGACGAAGTACCTGTCGGTGTCGAGCCCCTTGCCGGGCCCGATCATCATGTCCCACCAGCCGGGGCGCTGGTCGTTGGCGCTGTGCAGGCCCGCGACGTGCGCGTCGCCGGAGAGCGCGTGCGTGACGACGATGGCGTTGTCCTTGCGCTCGCTGAGCTTGCCGTAGGTCTCGTAGGCGACCGTGAACGGCGCCAGCGTGCCGCCGCCCTCGAGGGCGAGCTCCTGGCCGGGCTCATCGAAGGTCACGTGCTTCGTGCGCACGATGCCGGCCGAGCCGGCGTCGGCGCCGAGGCCCATGGCGACGTCGCCGATCTCCTTGCGGTCTGTGTGCCTGGCTGCTGTCATCACGACCCGGGTGCGTGGGCGGCGGGCGGCTCTTCCGGCCGCCCGCCGCCCATTCTACGCGTTCACCCGCGCTGGTCGAGCATGCGGCGCCGCTGCCGACGGCCGCCCCCGCCGCTGCTCAGGCCCTGGCCAGCGCCTGTTCGATGTCGGCGACGATGTCTTCGACCGACTCGATGCCGATGCTCAGGCGCACGAAGTCGTCGCTCACCCCGGTCTCGATCTGCTCCTCCGCGGTGAGCTGCGAGTGCGTCGTCGTGGCGGGATGGATGACCAGCGACTTGGCGTCGCCGATGTTGGCCACGTGCGAGAGCAGCCGCGTGCTCTCCACGAAGCG
>JBAXRL010000524.1:0-2954 GCA_037131205.1 Actinomycetes bacterium
ACGATCACGTTCTCCTCCGTGCCGTCGAGGGTGACGAGCACGCGCCCGCCGTCGGGCAGCGCGTGCTGGGCGTTGGTGAGCAGGTTGGTGAGCACCTGCACGATCTGGTCGGCGTCGAGCTCGGCCATGGGGTCGGTGAGGCGGTCGTCGACGGTGATCGTGACGCCCTCGTCGATGGGGATGGTGCGCAGCACCTCCTGGACGAGGGCGGCCAGGTCGGTGGGCTGCCGCACGACGCGGCTCTGGCGGGCGAAGTTGAGCAGCCCGGAGATGATCTTCTTGCAGCGGTTGGCCTGGTCGACGATCAGTTTGACGTCCTCGGCCACCTGGGTGTCGTCCTCGCAGTCCTCGAGCAGCAGATTGGCGTGCAACAGGAGGATGCCGAGGGGGTTGTTGACCTCGTGGGCGATGCCGGCGGCGAGCTGGCCCATGCTGGCGAGCTTCTCGCTCTTGACCAGGGCCTCCTTGGTGGTCTCGAGCGAGCTGTTGGACTCCTGCAGCTCGTCGACCGTCTTGCGCAGCTCATCGACGGCGTAGGGCAGGCACATCTCGACCTCCGCAAGGCCCTGCCAGATGGCCACCGCGTGATTGCGGCAGCTGGCGTAGCCGCAGGCGCCGCAGTCGAGCTCGTCCTCCGCCGAGAACTTGTTCATGCGCGCCAGGATCTCGCGGAGCTCCTCCGCCGTCGGCATGTCGTCGAAGCGCTGGTCGAAGGGCGCGAAGCTGCGCGAGAGGTCGATGCCCGCGTACTCGGCGACGGCCGCGTCCCAGGTGGCCTGGTCGAAGAAGGCGCGCCGCGAGCGCGTCTCGCGACTGACGTCCGAGCGCCGTTTGAACACCGGCTCGGCGCAGCTGAAGCCGGCGCCCATGATGCAGCCTTCGCAGCAGAGGATGTCGAGGAGGCGCGCCTCGGTGTCGCCATGCTCGAAATCGGTGATCGCGTGGGCCAGGTTGTGGCGTCCGTCGGCGCTCACGATGTCGCCGCTGAGCAGGTCCTCGTCGAGGTCGGCGGCCTGCAGCATGCCGCGCGTGATGGGGAAGAGGGCGCCGAGGCTGCTGTGCGGCGGGTCGAAGTCGTCGTCTGTCGCGGGCAGCTCCGCCGGCGTGACGCCGCGGGCCGCGAACAGGGCGCGCAGCTCGACGAAGGTCAGGGCGGCGTCGACCTCGCCCTCGAACTGTTCATACAGGGCTTCGCCCTTCTTGGCGATGCAGGGACCGATGAAGGCGATCTTCACCTCTGGTCCGTACTTCGCGTGGAGCACGCGGGCGATAGCGAGCATCGGCGAGACGATGGGGGCCAGCCGGTCGAGCAGGTCGGGATGGTACTTGCGCACGTAGCTGACCACCGCCGGGCAGGTGGTGGCGACATGGCGGCCCTCGTCCCGCTCGAGCAGGCGCGCATACTCGGCGGCCACCAGATCGGCGCCGAAGGCCACCTCGTGGACGTAGGTGAAGCCGAGCCGGCGAAGCGCCGCGACCAGGGTCGAGGTCTCGCACTCGGCGAACTCCGCCGGGTAGCTGGGGGCGACGATCGCCGCCACCGGCGCGGGGCCGGCGAGGAGGCGCTCGGTATCGGCGATGCCGCTGAGGACCTGCTTGGCGTTCTGGCTGCACACCGTGACGCAGTTGCCGCAGCCGATGCAGCGCGTCTGGATGACGCTCGCCTGGCCATCGAGGATCTGGATGGCTTTGGCCGGGCACTCGCGCACGCACGTGTAACACATGCGGCACTTCTCGTGGATCGTCGTGACGAGCTGCTGGTGGGCGACGCGATCGTCGTCCATCGGCGATCCGGAGGTGGCGGTGACGTCAGCCACCGCGCTCCAGAAGCTCCTTGACCTTGGCCAGCAGCGCCGCGGCGTCGATGGGTTTGTCGAAGTAGGCGTCGACGTGCATCCTGGCGAGGTCGGCGTCTGTTTCGGGGCGGAAGTTGAGGCCCAGCTGGCTGCTCACCGAGGTGGAGATGATGATCGGCACGGCGGCGGTGCGCGGGTCGCTCTTGAGCTGCGCCGAGAAGGCGAAGCCGGCGTCGATGCTGGTCATCATGAGGTCGGTGATCACGAGGTCGGGGATCTGTGCGGCGATGCGTCGCCACGCCTCGACGGGGTTGGTGGCCGTGACCACGCCGTAGCCCGCGCCCTCGAGGATGAAGCGGTTGATCTCGAGGAAGTCGTAATCGTCATCGACGATCAGTATGAGTGCCTGGTCCGCGGTCATGGTCTGCCTTCAGTATAGCCTCTCGGGGCGGGGCGCTCGCAGGGCGCCCCGCCCCGGTCGGCCGGGTCCGCGTCTCAGACGCGGTCGTGCTCGAAGTAGTGCGTGTGCAGGAGCCGGTGCGAGATCTCGCCGCAGGGCGCCCCGAGATACTCCTCGTACAGGGCGCAGACGGCCGCGTTCTCGTGCGACTTGCGCACCTCGCGGCCCTCGTCCTCGCGGTAGATCGCGGCGATGCGCGCCTTGCGCACCTCATTGGTCGTGAAGCGCGGCTGGCCGCCGCCGCCGATGCACCCGCCGGGGCAGGTCATGACCTCGACGAAGTGGTACTCGGCCTCGCCGTTCTTGACCTGGTCGATGACCTTCTGGGCGTTTCCGAGCCCGTGGGCCACGGCCACCTTGAGGTCGGCGCCCTCGAGGAACGCCCAATCGCCCTTGGCGCCCTCGACCTTGACGGTCGCGACCTTCACGCCTTCGAGACCCTCGATGGGCGCGACGTGCAGGTTGGGGAAGGGGAACGGCGTCTGCGTGACGATCTCCCACGCCGTGCGCAGGGCCGCCTCCATGACGCCGCCGGTGTTGGCGAAGATGTCGGCGGCGCCGGTGCTGATGCCCAGCGGCGCGTCCATCTCCTCGTCGGCCAGGCTGCGGAAGTCGATGCCGGCCTGCGTGATCAGGGCGCCGAGCTCACGGGTGGTGAGCACGATGTCGACGTCGCGCACGCCGCTGTCGTTCATCTC
>JBAXRL010000525.1:0-2946 GCA_037131205.1 Actinomycetes bacterium
GCCGTCAAGGGCTACTCCACCGGCATGAAGCAGCGCCTCGCCCTGGCGGCCGCGCTGCTCGGCGACCCCGAGGTGCTCATCCTCGACGAGCCGGCCAACGGTCTCGACCCCGAGGGCATGCTGTGGCTGCGCACCTTCCTGCGCGCCCAGGCCGAGGCCGGCCGCACCGTCCTCGTCTCGAGCCACGTGCTGGCCGAGGTCGAGCAGACCGCCGACGACATCCTCATCATCAGCAAGGGCAAGCTGCTGGCGCAAGGCCCCATCAACAAGCTGACCGCCTCGGCGCAGCCGGTGATCCGCGTGCGCTCACCGCACCCGGACAAGCTGGAGGCCGCGCTCCGCGCTTCCGGCGCGGCCGTCACCCGCCTCGGCGACGCCCTCGCCATCCGCGGGCCCTCGGCGGCGCAGGTCGGCGACCTGGCGCACGCCCACGGCGTCGCCCTGCACGAGCTGCTCACCGAGCAGCCCAGCCTCGAGGACCTCTTTCTGCAGATCGCCGGCACGAGGAGGGAGTCGTGATCGCCCTCGCCCGCGCCGAGCTGCTCAAGCTGCGCAGCACGCGCACGGCCCTCGGCCTCTTCATCGTGATCCTCGTGGTCACGCTGCTCCCGCTCATCCTCCTCATCTCGCTGCTCCCCAAGGACTGGCTCGCGACCGACGGGGTGACCGGCTTTCTCGGCACGGCCAGCGCCCTCGTGCCCCTGGTGCTGCTCGTGTTCGGCATCCTCGGCATGACCAACGAGTACCGGCACGGCACGATCACCTACGCGTACCTCGTCACGCCGCGCCGCTGGCAGGTCATGGTCATGAAGCTCGTCATCTACGCGCTGGTCGGCATGGTGACGATGCTGCTCGCCGTCGTGCTCGTCTACGTCGTCATCCGCATCGGCGGCGCCATCCGCGGCATCGACATCGACGCAAGCGGCGGGTCCACCTGGGGCGACTACGCCCGCCAGATCGTCGTCGCCGGCCTCATCACGACCTTCGGTGTCGCGCTCGGAGCCCTCTTTCGCGCGCAGGTCATCACGGTCGCCGCCGCCCTGATCTGGGCGCTCTTCATCGAGAACATCATTGGCCTCATCAAGCCGGCCGTGGGCACGTGGCTGCCGTTCATCGTGTTCAACCAGGTGAGCGCCGGCCAGATGCCCGGCGACGGCGCGGACCCCGCCTTCACCAGCGAGATGCTCGCCCGGCCGCAGGCGTTTCTCGTGAGCATCGCCTACATCGCCATCGTCAGCGTCGCGGCCGTCTTCATCTCGCTGCGCCGCGACGTCACCTGAGCGGCGGCGCGACGCTCGAGCCAGGGGCCGACTGATGGACCGCCAGGCCTTCACGATCCAGGGACCGCTGCGCGGGCAGGGCGCGCTCGCCGAAGGCATCCTGCGCGCCCTGCCCGACTGGTTCGGCATCGAGCAGGCGATCATCGACTACGCCGGCGCCGCCGGCGAAGGCCCGACCTTCGTCGCCGAGGCCGGTGGGGAGGCAGTCGGCTTCATGACCCTCAAGCCGACCAGCGCCCACGCCATCGAGGTCCACGTGATGGCAGTGCTGCCCGGCGCGCACCGGCGCGGGGTCGGCCGCGCGCTCGTGGAGCGCGCGGCCGCGTACGCCCGCGCCGGCGGCTATGCCCTGCTCCACGTGAAGACCCTCGCGCCGAGCGACCCGGACCCGAGCTACGCCGCCACGCGCGCCTTCTACGCGGCCGTCGGCTTCGTGCCGCTGGAGGAACTGCCGCAGGTATGGGGTCCGGAGAACCCCTGCCTCCTCATGGTGAGGACCCTGTGAGGCCGGGGGGCGGGCGCCGCAGGCGCCCGCCCCCCGGCCTTCTGCCTCTGCGCCGCCGTCCGCCTGCGGCCGCGGCGCCGCCCCGGTCAGCCCCCGGCGGGCGCCGGCGGCGTGAACACGCGCGTCGCGAGCTCCTTGTCGAGCTGGTACAGACCGCCCGGCTGATCGCCCGCCATGCCGAACTTCTGCACCATGTCGTTGGCGCTCTCCTCTTCTTCGACCTGCTCGGCGATGAACCACTGCAGGAAGTTGTACGTGGCGTGGTCCTTGATCTCCAGGGCCAGCGAGGCGAGGTCGAAGATGCGCGCCGTGACCTTCTCCTCGTGGGCCAGCGCCTCCTTGAACATGTCGAGGCCGCCGGCCCACTCCGTCTGCGGCTTGGCGATCGCCTCGAGCGTCACGCGGCCGCCGCGCGTGGTGACGTAGTCGAACATCTTCTGCGCGTGCGCGAGCTCTTCCTGGTATTGCACGGTCATCCAGTTCTGCCCGCCGGACATACCCATCTCGGAGAACTGCGCCGCCATGGACAGGTAGAGGTACCCGGAGTAGAGCTCCCAGTTGATCTGCTCGTTGATCGCGTCCTGCATCTTCGTGTCCAGCATGGTCCCATCCTCGATTTCGTTTCTCGGTGCGGCGCCGCCGCGCGGGCCGCCCATCGCCATCTGCATCGCCACCTATGTACCCACGCGGGGTGGGGGGACTAAACCGCGGCGTGTCGAAGACGTGCTGCGACCCCGACGCGGATGTGACGAGATGAGCCGAGCCTTCGTCAAGGAACCCGACGAGGGGGCGCCCGAAGAGGGGCTCCCCGAGCGGCAGATCAGCGACCACCCCAACTACGTGACCCCCTGCGGCCTGAGCCAACTGCAGCAGAAGCTCGCCGAACTCGAGAAGCGGCGCCTGGAGCTGCTGGCCGCCGCGGACGACGACGCCCTGGCGCGCGGCCGGCTCGACTACTCAGGCCGCGACCTGCGCTACTTCACGCGGCGCCTTGAGACGGCGATCCTCGTGGACCCGCGGCGCCAGCCGCGGCGCATGGTGCAGTTCGGCGCCGCCGTGACCGTCACCGAACCGGACGGCGCGCGCCGCACCTTCATCATCGTCGGCGAGGACGAGGCCGACCTCAAGGCCGGCAAGATCAGCTACGTCTCGCCGCTCGCC
>JBAXRL010000526.1:0-2941 GCA_037131205.1 Actinomycetes bacterium
ACCCGTGGGCCGTTAGCTTAGTTGGTAGAGCAGGGGACTCTTAATCCCAAGGTCGAAGGTTCGAATCCTTCACGGCCCACCACGACCACCACGACCACCGGCACCAGCGTCGAAGCGGCCAACAGAAAGGCCCCTCGCGGGGCCGTCGGTACTCCATCTGTACACCGTCTGTACACCGTCTGTACTCCCTGAGTGCGCAACTACCTCTCGTCGTCGTCGCTGAGGTCCACCAGCGCAGCGACCAGCTCGGCCGGCGACTCCTGCACATCGGGCATCACGTGGGAGTAGGTGTCCATGGTGATCGCGGTATTGGCGTGCCCGAGCCGCTCCTGCGCGACCTTGGGATGTACGCCCGCCCGCAGGGCCGGCGTCGCCCACGTGTGACGATGCCGTGCCTCGTGATCCGTGTCGCGGGCTGGCGTCGGACCCAGGGTACGCGCGCCGTTCTCGGCGTCGACCCTCGCGCGCCGGTCATCCTCGGGCTCGGCGCGAATCGGCATCCAAGAAGTAGAGCGCGCTCCCGGCGTCGTTCGCGTCGTGCATGACGAGCGGCCGCAGCGGGCTGCTGCACTGCAGCGCTACCCGGCCGGCGCTGAAGACCTCGAGACCCTCGGCCAGGTAGGCGGGCTGAAAGCCGTGCGCCACGTGGCGCCGTGGTCTTCCGTGCAGTCCGGATCCTCGCAGCGGCAATGGTGCACGTCTCCGGCGAAACCGATGGGCTCGGCGCCGCCGCCGATACCGGCCGCCGCCATGGAGACCTTGAGGGCGCGTTCGTGGTGGAGACCGTCGCCCGCAGACGAGAACGCCAGGTCCACCCGGGTGTCCTTCTTGCTTGCCACGACCGACACGGCGTCGATGGCGCCGAGCAGGATCTTGCGGTCGACCGATGCCGACATGGTCTCGGCGCCGGGCGCCGGCAGGAGAACGCGCCAGTTGGGGTACGTCTCGTCCTTCGGTAGCGTTGAGACCGTGGTCACGCCATCGGCGCCGGACACGGAAGAGAGCGGCCGCTCGACGTCGCTGACCCCGAACGACGCAGCGCCTTTGAGCTTCTCGACGATCTGGCAGGCGCGGCCGCGGATGAGGACCCTGGGCAGTTCGACATGCTCGGCCGGCAGGGTGTGCACGACCATCCTGTAAGAATCGGTCGTCATAACCGTGCGACCGTCGACCGACACGCGCGTGAGCCCGCTGCGCGTGGGATCCTTGCCGATGGCGTGCCTGACCTGGCTCCAGGCGTCGCGCCATCCGGGCGCCCGGGGGGCGCAGGGGAACGAACGCGGGTCGATGGTCTCCAGAGGGTAGTCCTCGGGCGCCCACGACGCGACAGTGTAGGCGCGCGACCCAGCCTGTTCGGTCACCTGCAGGTCGAGACCATCGCGCCTGAGAACCACGGCGCCGGAGAGCTTGCCGGGGATCTTCTCGAGGAGCGCTAGCGGCGCGACGATGTCGAGACTGCCGGCAGCGTCGATGCAGGTGGAGACGGTGGTCTCCAGGTCGGTCGTCGTGAGACGACCATCCTTGATGTGCACGCCCTGCAGGATCGGCGGCGCCGACCTCTTGTCGATGCCGAGCTTCACGCGCTTGATCGCCGAGAGGATGTCGACGACGTCGCACTCAAGGGCGTCGACCGTGGTCGCTCAAGGGCTGAGTCTGGACTGGGGGCCCGCATCTGAGCCGAGATCGCCCTGACGTTGGGCGCTGTGAGCCCGCGACTGCTGTCGCACGGTACTGAAAACCGTGGCGTCTTGGCTTCGATTCTCAGCCCTGGGTCCTTCATGATCGGCGGCCTGAGTTGGCGCCGAAGTCGGTGCCATCTCGGCGCCGAACTGCTGACGGATGCCTGCGGTCAGTGAAGGGTGCTTGAGGAACACTCTCGATTGCCGGCAGAGACAAGCCGACACCCCGATCCGGGCTGAGCCATAGGCCCGCCCCAGAAGACCGCGTTACGGAAGCCTACGACTCTTCGCGTGTCAGGTCCAGGGAGTCTTGCGGCGGGACGACGGATTCCTTGTGTGAGCGGCGCGCACCGGCAGCGTAGTCGCCCTCCCTCTACATGAAGCGGCCCCGCTCCGCGACGTCTGACAAAGCGAGGCCGCGTCGCGCGGGGGCCGTCCAACTCCGCAGCGAGGGCATTCCTTCCAGCGCATCGTCAGTCTGTGCGTCGAGCGCAGGGCCGGCAAGGGTGGCTGCCGCGCCGCGGCCAGCGCTCGGTGAGCTCCGCGAACCAGCGCTCGACGAGGTTGAGCCAGGAGCTGTCGGTGGGCGTGAAGTGGAAGGTGAAGCGCGGACGACGCAGGAGCCGGCGATGGATGGACGGGGTCTTGTGGGTCGAGGAGTCGTCGATGATCACGTGCACATCGGGGCCCTGCGGCGCGCTGCGCTCGACGAGGTTGAGGAAGCGGCGGAAGTCCTGCGACCTGTGGCGCTCCGTGAGGTCGGCGATCACGTACCCAGAGGCGACGTCGAGGGCGGCGTAGAGGTTGGTCGCGCCGTGGCGGCGGTAGTCGTGCGTGGCGCGCGCCGGCGTGCCCGGCAGCAGGGGCGGGATCGGGGACGCGCGGCGGGCGCCTGGACTCGGGTCTTCTCATCGACGCAGAGCACGACCGCGGCCTCGGGCGGGGTTCGGGTAGAGGCCTTGCCGATTCGGAGGGAAGAGGGCCGGCGACTGCGACAGAAGGGCGCCCAGCTTGAGGAGAGAAGTCGGAGGCGGCGACCGGAGTCGAACCGGCGACAGAGGTTCTGCAATCGCCAGGCCGCCGCGCGGGACCGTCGTCGATCGTGCGCAGACGCGCCGCAGAGCACAGGTTGCCGAGCGGACGCGCTGCGACGTCGTGCGCGGCGCTGATGAGTCGTGGCGAGGCGTCTCGTCGGCTGCTCGTTGGCAGTATCTCGCTCAGCACGCGTCACGGTCACGAGCCCCGGTGGCCTTTGTGCCCCG
>JBAXRL010000527.1:0-2937 GCA_037131205.1 Actinomycetes bacterium
CCGGCGAGGTCGTCGAGAGCGGCACCACCGCCGACATCTTCAACAACGCGACGCATCCTTATACGCGGCAGCTCATCAAGGCCTTTCCCAACATCCACGAGAAGCGCGAGATGGTCAGCTCGATCAGGGGCGACCCGCCCAACCTCGTGAGCCCGCCGCCGGGCTGCGGCTTCTGCCCGCGCTGCGACGAGAGGATCGCCGGCTGCGAGAGCGAGCACCCGGGGATGGTCGAGGTCGAGGCCGGCCATTTCGTGCGCTGCGTGCACGCCACAAGCCAACGTAGTGACGCTTTCGTCCGCGGCGACGAAGCAGCACCGGACTTGAAGGGAGCGTGACGATGGCGACCAGCGAGAGCGCTCCCGCGCCGCTCGACCTCTACGAGAAGGGCGCGGTCCACGCCGACGATCTCTCGTCGGCGACGGTCAAGGACGGCATCCTCTTCGACGTCAAGGACCTCGAGGTCTACTTCCCCCTTCAGCAGGGCTTCTTCAAGGCCATGGTGGCCACCGAGAAGAAGTACGTGAAGGCCGTCGACCACGTGAGCTTCCAGGTGATGCAGGGCGAGATCCTCGCCCTCGTCGGCGAGTCGGGCTGCGGCAAGACCACCACCGGGCGCACCCTCCTGCGCCTCGAGGATCCCACCGGCGGTCACATCCTCTACAAGGGGCTGCCCGTCGAGAAGTTCGCCAGCAAGACTCTGCGCGCCTACCGCAAGAAGGCGCAGATCATCTTCCAGGACCCCTACAACTCGATCAATCCCAAGCAGACGATCTTCGACATCGTCGCCGAGCCGCTCGAGGTCAACAACGTCTGCTCGAGCGAGCGCGAAAAGGAAGAGCGCGTCATCAAGGCGATCAACGAGGCCGGCCTGCGGCCGGCCACCGAGTACCTCTATCGCTACCCGCACGAGCTCTCCGGTGGGCAGCGCCAGCGCGTCTGCATCGCCGGGGCCACCGTGCTCGAGCCCGACGTGATCGTCGCCGACGAGCCTGTGGCCTCCCTCGACGTCTCCATCCGCAACGACATCCTCAAGCTGATGGTCGAGGAGAAGGAGAAGCTCGGCGTCACCTACATCTTCATCACCCACGACCTCTCGCTGGCCTGGGTGATCAGCGACCGCATCGCCGTCATGTACCTGGGGCGCATCGTCGAGATCGGCGAGACCGAAGAGGTGGTCGCCAACCCCCAGCATCCCTACACGAAAGCCCTGATCAGCGTGATCCCGGTGCCCGACCCGCTGGCCAAACGCGAGCACGTGATCCTCAAGGGCGAGACCCCGAACCCCATCGACATCCCCTCGGGCTGCCGCTTCCACCCGCGCTGCCCGGAGGCCATCGAGGCCTGCAAGGAGATCGACCCGCCGGACGTGCACATCGGCGGCGACCACTACGCGGCCTGCATCAGGATCGACAGGTAAGACGGCCGGACGGTGGCGGCGGTCGCCGGCCGGCGACCGCCGCCACCGTCCGGCCGGGCGCGGAGGGCGCCATGAGGAGCCGCGTATGAGACGTAGCCCGAGCGCCGCGGCGGTCGCGATCGCCCTCGCCGCGCTGCTCGTCGCCCCGGCCGTCGCCACGGCGGCGGCCGGGGCGACGCCATCGCCGGGCGCGACCGTCTACCAGATCGGCATCCTCGAGGACTTCGACGGCATCAACCCGTTCAGCGCCTGGAGCGGCCCCTCGTGGGAGTGCTTTCGCCTGGGCTACAACTTCCTCACCGGGTACGACCGCGAGTACAAGCCCGCCCCCGAGCTGGCGCGCCGCTGGGAGACCTCGGCCGACGGCAAGACGTGGACCTTTCACATCATCGAGGGGATGAAGTGGCAGGACGGTGCGCCCCTGACCGCCCACGACATCGCCTTCACCTACAACCTCATCCGCGAGACGCGGGACGCCGCCTACGCCCAGTACCTCAGCGGTGTGACCAGCGTCACCGCGCCCGACGACGCGACGCTGGTCATCGAGACGCGCCGGCCCAACGCCGGCATGCTGGCCCTCTCCATCCCCATTCTGCCCGCGCACATCTGGAAGAAGGCCGACCCCGAGAACCTCGGCGGGTTCAGGAACTGGCCCCTGGTCGGCTCCGGTCCGTTCAGGGTCGCGGAGCTCGAGAAGGGCAAGTGGATGAGGCTCGCGGCCAACCCGGACTACCCCCAGGAGCTCGGCGGTCCGCCCACCATCGACGAGGTTTACTTCGTCATCAGCCGGAACGCCGACGCGATGATCCAGGACTACAAGGCCGGCGACCTCGACGCCATCGTCAATTGGCCGGCCACGTACTACAAGATCCTCAAGAGCCTGCCCGGCACGACGGCGGTCGCGGCGCCGGCCATCGGCTTCCACGAGCTGGGCTTCAACTGCTGGGCCAGCCCCAGATCCAAGGGCGACCCGCTGCTTCGCGACGTCGCGGTGCGCCAGGCGATCGCGTTGGCCATCGACAGAGACAGGATCAACGCCACCTCGATGGCGGGTCTGGCCGTCCCTGGCACATCGCTCATCTCGCCCGTCCAGGGACTCTGGCACTGGGAGGTGCCCGCCGGGCAGAAGGTCGCCTACGATCCCGAGAAGGCCAAGCAGATCCTCGAGGACGCCGGGTACACCGATCGCGACGGCGACGGCGTGCGCGAGGACGCCCAGGGCAAGAGACTCGATTTCCGCTTCGTGACTCTCAACGAGTATCCTGAGGACCAGGCCGCCGGCAAGATGATCGTCTCCTGGTGTGCCGACATCGGCGTCAAGCTCCGCCTCGAGCAGAAAGATGAGGGTGCGTTTGGCGACGAGGTGTACGACAACGCCGACTACGAGCTGTTCATCTGGAGCTGGCGCGGCGACATCGACCCCGGGTTCATGCTGTCCACGTTCACCACCGCGCAGATCCTCAAGTGGGGCGACAGCCAGTACTCCAACCCCGAGTACGACGATCTCTACGTCGCCCAGG
>JBAXRL010000528.1:0-2936 GCA_037131205.1 Actinomycetes bacterium
GATCTCGGCGAGGTCCTTGACCGGCTGGGACAGCAGGATCAGAAAGGTGCCGGCGAGGATGACGCCGGCGCTGGTGAGCACGCCGCCGGTGGCGGCCAGCGCCCTCACGGTGCCGTCGCGCAACCCATGGAGCAGCGCTTCGCCGCGGATCCGCGTGGTGATGAAGATGTTGTAGTCGCTGCCCAGGGCCACGAGGAAGATGAACATGTAGAGCGGGATGCGGTAGCTGATGCGCTCCCAGCCGAACAGCTTTTCGGTGATGAAGATCGTGGCGCCGAGCGCCGCCAGATACGAAAGCAGGTTGGTGGCCAGCAGGTAGAGCGGCGCCACGAGCGCGCGGAGCAGTACGGCGAGGATCACGCCCACGACGATGAGGGCGATGACCGCCACGACCAGCGTGTCGCGGTTGCTCAGCGCCCACGTGTCCGCCTGGATGGCGGTGGGCCCGCCGACGAGCGCGGTGCCACCGCCGGCCGCCGCCGCCTTGCGGGCCGTCGTGCGCAGGTCGCGGATCTGTTGGAGGGCTTCCTTCGAGTACGGGTCGCCCTTGAGGATCACCTGGAAGCCGAGGAGCTTGCCGTCGTCGGCGCTCCCTGTGGGGAAGGCGGCGGCCACGCCGGGGCTCTTGCTCAGGGCGCCGACGATCATCCCGGTGACGAATTCCGGCGGCGCCTGCGGCGCCTTGATGAGCACCGTGGTCGGCGCCAGGCTGCCCTTGGGGAAGTGCTTCTCGAGAAGGGCGTAGCCCTGCTTGGACGGCATGTCTTTGAGGAAGTCCTCGGTGAAGCTGAAGCGCGGGCTGTAGTACAGGCAGCCGAGGGCCAGCACGACGAGGATGACGGCGACGAGGCCCGCGGCGCGCTTCGGCGCGGCGGCCACGCGCTCGGCGATGCGTTGCCAGGTGCGGTGGCTGGTCACGTCGCCGAGCTTCGGGCGCCGCGGCCAGAACGCCCGCCGGCCGAGCAGCGCGAGCAGCGCGGGCATCAGCGTGAGGCCGGCGATGAGCGTGACGAACACGCCGACGCCCAGCACCGGCGCGAACGAAGTGTAGTCGCCGTAGTCGGCGAACAGCAGGGCCAGCACGGCCAGCGTGACGGTCAGCCCGCTGGCGGCGATCGCCTCCCAGGTCTCGCCGAGCGCCGTGGCCAGGGCGACGCGCGCGTCGCTCTCACGGCGCAGCTCCTCGCGGTACCGCGAGATGAGCAGCAGCGCGTAGTCGGTGCCGGCCCCGAACAGCAGGATCACCATCAGCGACGTGGCCTGGCCGGACAGGGTCACGTCCAGCGCCGTGGCGATCCGCGCGAGGAGCCCGCCGGCCACGAAGTAGCCGAAGCCCACGGCGATCAGGGGGACGAAGGGCAGGACCGGCGAGCGGTAGATGACGAGCAGGAGGATGAGCACGAGGATCACCGTGCCGAGGAGGAGCTTGACGTCGGCGTTCAGGAAGATCCGGTAGACGTCGGTGATGAGGCCGCCGGGGCCGGTGACGCGTACCTGCATGCCGTTCACGGAGTCGCCGAAGTGGTCGCCGATCGCCTGCACGGAGTCGCGAAAGGCCGCGTCGCCGGGGTTGCCGGCGAGGCTGGCGAAGATGAGCGCGCCCTTGCCGTCCGGGGAGTGCTCCACGCGGGCGCTGCTCACGGGTTCGGCGCCGCTCGTGAGCCAGGTTTCGCCGGCGGCGATCGCCGCCTTGTCGGCCGCCGTCAGCGCCGCCTCGGAGCTGAAGACGACGATGATCGGCGTGCCCTTGGCGGCGGGGAATGACGCCTGCTGCAGCGCGTCGGCGCGCTTGCTCTCGACGTTCGCGGGCAGCGACCTGGAGGCGTCGTTGCTGGTCACGCTCGCCAGACTGGGGCCCATGGAGAGGGCGCCGGCGATGACGATCCAGATGGCGATCACGACCCACGGGTGCCAGCCTCTGGTGGACCAGGTGATGATGGTGCGCATGTCTGTGAGCCCCCTGCCGACGATGGACGATGCCGCGACGAGCGCCCATCATATCCGGGTGAGCGGCGGGGGGCGGCCGCGACTCCGGCGGGGCGGCCGCGACTGCCCGGCGGGCCGCGGCGGAGGGGCCGGGACGGCCCCGCCGGGCCTCGGGTCGCGTCTCGCCGGGAATCGGGTACCATTGTGCTACGTCATGCCTCCGGGGGGTACGCCGGAGGGTGAGAGCAAGCACTGGCGGCCGCCACCGTCCCCCGCCATCACGACGCGGCCCCGTCTTCCGGAAGGAGTTGCCGGATGTTCGAACGCTTCACCGAACGCGCCAGGCAGGTCGTGGTCCTCGCCCAGGAAGAAGCCAGGGCGCTCAAGCACAACTACATCGGCACCGAGCACCTGCTGCTGGGCCTGCTGCGCGAGGAAGAAGGCGTGGCCGCCCGCGTCCTCGACGGCCTCGAGGTCTCGGTCGAAGAGGTGCGCGCCGCCGTGGTGCGCATCGTCGGCTCCGGCGAGGAGTCGCCGCAGGGCCAGATCCCCTTCACGCCGCGCGCCAAGAAGGTGCTCGAGCTGGCGCTCCGCGAGGCGCTGTCTCTGGGCCACAACTACATCGGCACCGAGCACATCCTCCTCGGCCTCGTGCGCGAGGACGAAGGCGTCGCCGCGCGCATCCTGCTCGATCTGGACGCCGAGCCCGAGAAGATCCGCGGCGAGGTCATGCGCACGCTCAGCGGCCCCGGCCGCCGCGGCCAGCAGCAGGGCGGCGGCGAAAGCAAGCGTCAGGCCAAGGTGCTCGAGCAGTTCGGCCGCAACCTCACCAAGCTGGCCGAAGACGGCAAGCTCGACCCCTGCATCGGGCGCGCCACCGAGATCGAGCGCGTCATGCAGATCCTCAGCCGGCGCACCAAGAACAACCCCGTGCTCATCGGCGAGCCCGGGGTGGGCAAGACGGCCATCGTCGAGGGCTTCGCGCAGCGCATCTCCAACCACGAGGTGCC
>JBAXRL010000529.1:0-2925 GCA_037131205.1 Actinomycetes bacterium
CTCGACGAAGGCCCGTGGACGGTGCGCTTCGTGACGCATCTCGATGTGGACGACGCGGACATCGAGCAGACGGCCGCGGCCGTCGAGGGCGTGCTGGCCGCGAAGGCCTGACGGCCGCGCGGCCGCCCGGCTCGCCCGGCGGCGTCCGCCGCGGGCGCCCGCCGCGCGTGCCCGGCCCCGGCGGCGCCCGGCTCCGCCGCGCGTGCCCGGCCCCGGCTCCGCCGCGCGGCCACCCGCACGCGTACGTGCGAAGGGCGGGCGGGGTGACAAGCGCAGTCACCCCGCCCGCCCCTCGTTCGCGCTTACTTCTTGGCGGCGGCCTTCTTCGCCGGCGGCTTCTTCTCCGCGACCGGCTCGGTGCCGGGCTTGACGGCCATGTTGCGGTAGACCTGCTCGATGTCCTCGGCGGTGAACTTGCGCGGGTTGTTGGCCCACAGGCGCGCCTGCGTGAGGGCGCCCTTCACCAGATCGGGGATCGCCGACTCGGGGATGCCCACTTCGTTGAGATACTGCGGCACATCGAGGTCGTCGGCCAGCGTGCGCAGCGCCTGCAGCGTGACCTCGCAGCCCTCGCGGTCGCTGAGGCCTTCCATGTTCTCGCCCATGAGCTCGCCGATCTCGCGGAAGAACTGCGGGCAGGCGATCATGTTGTACTCCATGACCCAGGGGAGCATGAGGCTGTTGGCGATGCCGTGGGGCGCGTGGAACATGCCGCCGATGGGGTAGCTCATGGCATGCACGGCGCCCACGCCGGCGTTGCCGAAGGCGATGCCGCCGAGCAGCGAGCCGATGGCCATGTTGTGGCGCGCCCAGGCGTTGCCGCCGTCGAACACCGCGGTGCGGATGCTCTTGCTGATGAGCTTGATGCCTTCCGCCGCGAGCGGGTCCGTGTGCATCGTGGCGTTCACCGAGATGTAGGCCTCGATGTTGTGGATCAGGGCGTCCATGCCGCTGGCGGCGGTGACGCCGGCCGGGCAGCTGTAGGTGAGCTCGGGGTCGACGAGGGCGATGTTGGGGATGAGGTGCGGGCTCACGACGCCCTGCTTCACGTTGAGCTTTTCGTTGCTGAAGATGGCGATGGCCGTGACTTCGGTGCCGGTGCCGGCCGTGGTGGGCACGGCGATGAACGACAGGCCCTTGTGGGGCACCTGGTCGACGCCCACGTAGTCCTCGAGACGGTCGTCGGTGGGGGCGAGCACGGCGACCACCTTGGCGACGTCGATGGCGGAGCCGCCGCCGAAGCCGACGATGAGGTCGTACTCGCCCTTCTTGGCGATGTCGACGATCTCGTGGACGCTGCCCATGGGCGGTTCGGGGACGGCCTTGTCGTAGATGCCGACCTCGATGCCCGCCTCGAGCAGCGGGGTCTCCACGCTGTCGATGCTGCCCGTGCAGGCCACGCCGGGATCGGTGATGATGAGCACCTTTTTGGCGTGCAGCTTGGTGGCCTCGGCGCCGATGTGGGCGACGCAGCCGTTGCCCGTGATGAGCGTCTTGGGCGCCCTGTGCACGCGGATCTTGGTATCCATGCTTGTCTCTCCTCCGTTGTGTTAACTCGTGAGGCGGCCGGGGCCGTAAACGGTGGCCGCCTCCTCGCGGATCTGGTCTCTGAAAGCCGGGTCGGCGATCTCGATGAGCGCCTCGGCGCGCTCGCGCAGGCCCATGCCGCGCAGGTGCGCGACGCCGTGCTCGGTGACGATGTAGTCGACGTCGGCGCGCATGGTGGTGACCGCCGTGCCGGGGCTGAGCGCGGCGACGAGGCGCGATACGGCGCCCTTCTTCGCTGTGGAGGGCAAGGCGATGATCGCCTTGCCGCCTTTGCTGCGGGCGGCGCCGCGCACAAAATCGACCTGGCCGCCGATGCCGGTGAACTGCACGGCGCCCATGGTGTCGGCCACCACCTGGCCCATGAGGTCGACCTGGAGCGCCGAGTTGATGGCCACCACGCGGTCGTTCTGGCCGATCAGGTAGGGGTCGTTGGTGATGTTCACGGGGAACATGTTGACGGCCGGGTTGTCATCGACGAAGTCGTAGAGGCGGCGCGTGCCCATGAGGAAGTTGGCCACCATCTTGTCGCGGTTGATGCTCTTGTTGCGGTTGGTGATCACGCCCTCGTTGTAAAGGTCGACGACGCCCTCGCTGAACATCTCGCTGTGGATGCCGAGGTCGTTCTTCTCGTGCAGGAACAGCAGGACGGCGTCGGGGATGCCGCCGATGCCGAGCTGCAGGCAGGAGCCGTCCGCGACGAGGCCGGCGATGTGCTTGCCGATAGCCTCCTCGACGGGGCCGATGCGCGGCGGCTGCAGCTCGATGATGGGCTGCTCGCTCTCGACGATGAGGTCGATCGCAGCGACGTGGATGAACGAGTCGCCGTGGGTGCGCGGCATGTTGGGGTTCACCTGCGCGACCACGGTCCGGGCCGCCTCGGCGGCCGGCTTGGTGTAGTCCACCGAGACGCCGAACGAGCAGAAGCCGTGCGCGTCGGGCGGCGACACGTGGATGAGCGCCACGTCGGGCGTCAGGTAGCCCTCGCCGAACAGCCGGGGGATCTCGTGGAAAAACACGGGCACGTAGTCGCCGCGCCCATCCTTGACGGCGGCGCGCGTGGAGGCGCCCACGAACAGGGACTTGTGGTAGAAGGAGCGGGCGAGCTCCGGCTTGCAGTACTCGCCCTTGCCCATGGCCACCATGTGGTTGATCTCGACGCGCTCCAGTTCGTCCGCGCGGGCGACGAGCGCATCGACCAGCTCGAGGGGCTCGCCGCAGGCGTGCGCGAACACCACGCGGTCGCCCGACTTCACGCACTTCATGGCCTCCGCCGGTGAAGTGCGTTTGGCGTCGTAGTCCGACTTCCAGTCCATCCGTTTACTCCTTGAGCTTTCGCGTGATCGCGGGCGCGAGCTCGGGAGCCGGCGTGGGGACGCC
>JBAXRL010000530.1:0-2923 GCA_037131205.1 Actinomycetes bacterium
GAGCGTCGCGGCGCCGAGCGGCGGGAACAGCAGCTCGGTGGCCGCTCGCGTGCGGAAGTACGGGAACACCAGAGCGACTCTGGACATGACGTTCCTTCTCGAGGTCGCGGCGCCCGGCGTGCAGCCGACTTTGCGATGATAGTGCCCGAGGGCTCGCGGGCGCTAACGCGGCCGGGCCGGGCGTCGGCGCGACGGACCGGCCGGCGCCGTTCGTCGCCGCCGACTCGCGCCGCCGCGCTCAGACCGCCGGCTTGCGCTGCATCACTCGAAACAGCCGGCGCGGCAAGTCGCCCTCCTCGAGCTCGGTGACGTCGAGGAGGTCGAAGCCGCGCGCCAGGCGCTCCACCAGACCGCGGCTGAAATAGTGCACGATGAAGCCGTTGGCTTCGTACATGTCGTCGCCGTGGCTCGTCCCGGCGCCGCAATCCGGGTCGGCGGTGGAGCGCACCGTGTAGATCTGCAGGCCGCCCGGGCGCAGCACGCGCAGCACCTCTGCGCTCAGCGCCTCGAGCCGCGGCGTCGGCAGCGCCATGCAGTAGAGCATGTGCGAGTAGCAGGCGTCGAAGCTCGCGTCCGCGTACGGTAGCGCCTCCCCGCAATCGTGCTCGGCGGCCGCGAGCAGGTGCTCGAGGCCGGCCGCGCCCGCCTTCGCGCGGATGGCCGCCACGCCGCTCGCGGCGAAGTCGAGCGCCTCGACGTGCAGGCCGCGGCGCGCGAAGTGCAGACTGTCGCGCCCCTGGCCGGCGCCGAGCTCCAGCAGGTCACGGGCGCCGGCCGTCAGAAAGCGCTCCGCCGCCGCCCGGGCCGGCGCGCTCGGCGCGCTGCCGAAGCGGTCGGCGCGGCTCGTCAAGGCCTCCCCCCAGTGGGCGCGCTGCCCGCCGAGCGCTTCGCCAAGGGCAGCGCGCGGCGCCTCGCGAAGCGCCTTGCGCAGCAGTTCGTCCGGCGGCGCGCCACCGGATCCACCGGGGCCGAGGTAGGTGCGTCAGCCGAGGCCGAAGAGCTCGAGCGCCTCGGCCCCGGGCTCGACGTCGCGCCCCTCGACGCGCACGGTCGGCGATCCGGGAAAGCGACGCTCCTGCGCCTGGTCCACGGTCTCGACCGGCGTCTCCCTGACAGCGATGGCGACGCCCTCCTCCCCGGCGAGCGCCGTCAGGCGCGCGCGCACGTCCTGCAGATGCGGGCAGCCGGGGGCGTACAGGATCTCCACAGCCACGGCAGGCTCGCCGCCAGATGTCCGCGCACCGTCCATTTGCCAAGCATACCCGGACTCATGCTCCAGGATGGGCGACGCCGCCCCACCGTTGTCGTGGTGCACAACTCTCCTCGGGCGCCGGCGGGGAGTTAGACTGGCGGTCGTGAACGCCGGAACAGAGCGCGAGAAGATGGTCGCCGGGCAGCTCTACCGCTGCGCGGACGCGGAGCTCGTCGCGGCGCGCATCCATGCCCGGCGGGTCGCACGCGCCTACAACGCCACCGATCCGGCCGCCGGGGACGAGCGGCGCGCCCTGCTGACCGGTCTGTTCGCGCGGTTCGGCGAGGGCGCCGTGCTCGAAGCTCCGTTCCACTGCGACTACGGCTGGAACATCTCGCTGGGCGACGGCGCCTACGTCAACGTGGGCTGCGTGATCCTCGACTGCGCCCCCGTGAGCATCGGCGCGCTCGCGCTGATCGGCCCGGGCGTGCGGCTGTGCGCCGCCACGCACCCGGTCGACCCCGCGCAGCGGGAGGCCGGCCAGGAGTACGCCCTGCCCATCGTCGTCGGCAGGAACGTCTGGGTCGGAGCCGGCGCCGTCATCGGGCCGGGCGTGACGATCGGCGAGAACAGCGTCGTGGGGGCCGGCAGCGTCGTCACCCGCGACGTCCCCGCGAATGTGGTCGCGGCGGGTAGCCCCTGCCGCGTGCTGCGCCACCTCTGAGCCTGGCGGCCCGGGGGCGTCGGGCGTCGCCGCTCGTCGATGGCCGGCGACCGTGTCCCGCGCCTTCCCCGTCTTCATCCGCGGCGACTGACCAGCCGCCGCACCTCAGCGACCGACTCGGCGGCCAGCGCTTCCGCGGCCAACTCCCGGGCGGCCGCGAGATCCGTGGCCCGGACCGCCTGCTTCGCCGGAGGAATCCGGGCGGCGGCCATCGACAGCTCGGCGATCCCCAAACCCAGCAGCACCGGGATCGCGACCGGATCTCCGGCCATCTCGCCGCACACCGCTACGCCCCGTCCACCCTCCGCGGCCGCCCGAGCCACCCGCTCGATCAGACGCAGCACGGCCGGATGCAGGGCGTCGGCCAGCGCGGCCACCGCGGCGTTGCCGCGATCGGCGGCGAGGACGTACTGCGCGAGGTCGTTGGTGCCCAGCGAGAAGAAGTCGACGTGCGGCACAAACGCCTCGACCATGAGGGCGGCGGCCGGGACTTCCACCATGATCCCGATCTCGATGCGCTCGGGCACGGGGGCGCCCTTCGCGATCAGAGACGCGCGCGCCTCTTCGAGCGCTTCGCGGGCGCGCTGGGCCTCGTCCACCGTGGCGACCATCGGGAACATGACGCGGAGCGGGTGGTCCGCGGCCACGCGCAGCGCCGCGCGAAGCTGGGCGCACAACAACTCGGGATGACGCAGGCCCAGACGGATCCCCCGGAGCCCCAGGTTGGGGTTCCGCTCCCGCTCCAGAGGGAGGTACGGGAGCTGCTTGTCGGCGCCGACGTCGAGGGTGCGCAGGGTCAGCGGGCGACCGCCGAGCCCCTCGGCCACCGCGCGATAGGCCCTCTCCTGCTCGTCCTCGGTGGGCGGATGGTCGGTTTCCAGGAACAGGAGCTCGGTGCGCAGGAGGCCGACGCCGTCGGCGCCGGCGGCCACGGCCGCGCGGACATCCTCATGCCCGGCCACATTGGCCGCGACGTGCACGAGCACGCCGTCGCGAGTCACGGCGGG
>JBAXRL010000531.1:0-2922 GCA_037131205.1 Actinomycetes bacterium
GTCGTCGGACGCGGAGAGCCGGCGACGAGCGTCCGCAGCGAGGCGCCCAGATCCGCCAAGCCGCGCGGAGTCGCCCCGGCGAGGATCGCCAGCAGCCGCCGCCGGCTCTCCGCGTCCGACGACAGATGGATCGGCCGCCACTCGTTGTCCGGCAGCAGCAGGGTGACCGGGTGACCGGATCGCAGGGCGAAGTCGGCGATCGATCCGGCCGCCTGGACGGCCATCTCGAAGGTGGTCTCGGGGGGCTCACCGACGACGCACGGAGCCGCTCCGTTGAGCAGCACCGCCACGCCGCCGTCGGTCGCGTCCTCCATCTCGCGCAGCATCAGGTTGCCGGTCTTGGCCGTGGCCTTCCAGTCCACGCGATTCAGCGGTTCCCCAGGGTTGTGTGGCCGGATGCCGCGGAGCTCCGACGCGCCGACCGTGGGCAGCCGCCGCCGGCGCCCGGCGCGGCGCACGCCGACGCCGGCGTACAAAGCGCACGAGGTGAGACGCGCGAGCCGCGGGGAGACGGTGAGGTTCAAGGTGTCGCCGAGAAGACGCCGCGCGCGCACGAGGCCCAGCGGGTCCTCCGCCACGACGATCTGCGCCGGGAGGTGGTGGATGCCCCGCCGCGCGGGCCACGGCCCCGATGTGGCCACCCGCGCGGACCGCGAACCCAGGCTCTCGACCTCGAGGAACCGATCGCCGCCGGCGAGATCGCCGGTCGCGTCGACCAGGGTGACCTGCAGACCCGGAAGGAGCGAGCGGTTCTTCACGCGAAACGAGAGCACGAGGGGGTCGCCGGCGACAGGCTGCCCGGGAGTGACACTGCGCACGACCTCGAGATTCCGTGCGGTCGCCAGCACCAGCGCCCAGCAGAGTCCGACGGCGGCAAGGAGCGCGAACGCCAGGAAGTAGAGCTCCCATGTGCCGACGATCCGGGCCGCCAGGTAGGTGACGACGGCCACGGCCAGAAGCGCCGTCCCCCGGGCGGTGGGCCGCACCATCGTCAGAGACCCGGGACCGGGACGCTCTCGAGAAAGCGCGCGATCACCGCCTCCTCGGCGCGCTCGTCCAGAGCCGCGTCCGGGGACAGGATGATCCGGTGGCTCAGCACTCGCCCGGCGAGGTCCTTGACGTCCTGCGGCACGACGTAGTCCCGCTCGCGGAGGATGGCCAGCGCCTTGGCGGCGCGAAGAAGAGCGATCCCGGCGCGAGGGCTGGCGCCAAGGTAGACGTCCCTGCTCGCGCGCGTGGCGGCGAGCAGGTCCACGACATAGCCGCGCAGCGCCGGCGCGACCGCGACGCGGCTCACCGCCTCCTGCATAGCGAGCACCTCGGCCGCGTCGAGCACCGGGGCAAGCGCGGAGAACGGGTTTCCGGACGTCTGCGCATCCAGGATCGCCTCTTCGGCGGCGCGCGAGGGATACCCGAGGCTCAGGCGCATCATGAAGCGGTCGAGCTGAGCCTCGGGCAACGGGTAGGTGCCCTCGTACTCGATGGGGTTCTGCGTGGCGACGATCATGAACGGGGCCGCGATCGCGTGCGCGACGCTGTCGATCGTGGCCTGCCGCTCTTCCATGCACTCGAGCAGGCTCGCCTGGGTCTTCGGCGACGAGCGGTTGATCTCGTCGGCGAGCACGATGTTGGCGAAGATCGGCCCGGGGCGGAACTCGAAACCCGCGGTCTTCTGGTTGAAGACGCTGACGCCGGTGACGTCGCTGGGGAGGAGATCGGGAGTGAACTGGATGCGCGCGAAGCGACAGCTTACAGAGCGCGCGAGGGCCTTGGCGAGCAGCGTCTTGCCGACGCCCGGATAGTCCTCGATGATGATGTGCCCCCCGGCAAGCAAGGCGACGACGCAGGCCTGGATGACCTCTTCCTTGCCGAGGATCACCGCCGCGATGTTGGCCGCGATGCCATTGGCGCGGCGCGCGACCTCTCTCATCTCATCGTCTTGAAAGACGGGGCTGCTGCGAGCGCCTGTCGGCATGTGCTCCTCGCGAGTCGTGGGGCTCAGGTGCGCGGCCGCCGCGGCGACCGGTCAGAGGCTGGTGGTCAACGTCGAGTGGTCGGATGACGGCCCCGAGCCCGCGGCAAGATACCTCTGCGAGAGGCATGCTGGTCGGCACGCGGGTCCGCGGTGCGCGCTGTCCGATGGTGCGTACGAGGATAGCGCCGCGACCGGCGTGCGGCAAACCGCGCGGCTGAGAGGCCTCTGCCGCGGGCATGAGGCGCCTCGCTCGCGATCCGTCGGCGCCGAACTACAGACTGCCGGCGCCGGCGCCGATACCTCTGGGGATACCGCAACGCCTGATCTCAGCCCCGTGGGGCTCGAGTCCACCGAAAGGAATGCCCTGTGACACCATCACACGAGGGACACCAGATCGCTCCCAACGTCACGACGACGCTCCAGAAGACGATCGTGCCCGACCCGATCCCCGCGGACGCGGAGAAGGTACTACCCTACGAGCTCGCCAGGTACGAGCAGAACGGCTACGGCGCGTGGAGCTACGGACCAGGTCTCGACCCCGTGAAGCGGCTCGACCTGATGCCGGCGGGCTATGACGGCGCCTCAGCCACCGCCGCTGCCAGGCTCCTGCGCTTCTTCGCCATCACCGACATCCACATCACCGACGTGCAGTCCCCGGCCCAGGCGATCTTCTTCGGCTACAAGGGCTTTCTCTCGTCGGCCTATTCGGGGGTCATGATGTATACGCATCACGTCCTCGATGCGGCCCTGCGGACGGTCAACGCCCTGCACAAGGAGGAGCCGCTCGATTTCGGCATCTCCCTCGGCGACACCTGCAACAACACCCAGTACAACGAGCTGCGCTGGTATATCGACGTTCTCGACGGCAAGCGCATCGACCCCGATTCCGGCGTCAAGACAGACCCTCCCGGAGCTCGAGCCGGGTTCCTCGACGCCTACGAGGCGGC
>JBAXRL010000532.1:0-2902 GCA_037131205.1 Actinomycetes bacterium
CCGGCGGCTCCATCGGCCGCGCCGCGCGAAGTCCACGTGCACGGCGGAGATCCGGGGTGCAGCGGTCGGCGCGGTCGAGTCCGTGAGCAGCGCGCGGAGCCGAAGCACGGTGAAGAGGCTGACCGACCGCCTCCTCCCGTCGATCGGTCAACCAACGGAAGCACTTGTCGGGAGCGCAAGATGCGGGTATCATATGAATGTCTGTTCATACGTTCAGGGATTGGAGAGGGCATGCCGGACGCGACGATCTGCGGCAAGGGTGACGAGGACGCGCTCGACCACTGCGACGTCCTCGTCGTGAACCCCGAGCGCGTGCGCGCGGTGCGCGAGCGCCTGGTGTCGGCCGCCGAGACGGAGCAGATGGCGGCCGTCTTCAAGGTGCTCGCCGATGCCAGCCGCTGCCGGCTGGTGGCGGCCATCATCGAGGCCGGCGAGCTTTGCGTCTGCGATCTCGCGGCTACCGTCGAGATGAGCGAGTCCAACGTGAGCCACCACCTGCGCGTGCTGCGCACCCACGGCCTGGTGCGCGCGCGGCGCGAGGGCAAGATGGTGTTCTATTCCCCCGACGACGCGCACATCCGCTTACTCCTCGACATCACCCGCGAGCACATCCGTCACGGGCGCGAAACGCGATGACCGAGCAGACCCTGGAGCTGGCGATGCTGCTGCCGCGCGAGGCGGAGTGCGGCATGTGCGTGGACGAAGTAGGCCGCGAGCTGGGCCGCCTCGACGGCGTGCACGCCGTCGCGGCGGACGTCCCTCGCGGCCTTCTCAACGTCCAGTTCGACGAGTCGGCCCTGGACGCCGACGAGGTGCGCATTTTCGCGCGCCGCGCCGGCGCGCAGGCGCACTGCCCCAACCACTGCCCTCTCGCGGTCCACGCCCACGGGCGGCTCGATCTGCTCGCGCCTCTGCCCGGGGAGGACGGCGCCGAGCGCCGCGTGCTGCACGTGACCGGGATGGACTGCGCCGACTGCGCCGTCAAGCTGCAGGGCGCGCTGCGCAAAGAGCGCGGGGTGCGTGCCGCCGATGTCATCTTCGGCGCCGCGACCCTGACCGTCGCCATCGATCCGGCCGTGACCGACCTGGGCGGCGTCTTCACGGCGGTGCGGCGGCTCGGCTACGACACGGTGGAGCGGAGGACCGCGGCGGCGGCCCCGGGGACGGCGGGCGGCGCGGCGGCGGCCCGTGCGGCCGCGGCGCCGCCGGTCCCATGGTTCCGCGAACGCCGCGCGCTCCTCACGCTGGGCTCGGGCGTGCTCGTGATCGCCGGCTTTGTCGCCGGAGCGGTGGCGCCGGCCGTATCGCCGTGGCTCTTCGCCGCGGCGATGGTCGCGGGCGGGACCTACGTGGCCCGCGCCGCCTTCTTCAGCCTCCGTGCCCGGCAGATCGACATGAACGTCCTCATGACGCTGGCCGCCCTCGGCGCGGCCGCCATCGGCCAGTGGTCCGAGGCCGGGCTCGTCGTCTTTCTCTTTGGCCTCGGCACGTGGCTCCAGGTCGCCACGCTGGAGCGCACGCGCCGCGCCATCAGCGGCCTCGTGGCGCTGACGCCTCCCGAGGCCGTGGTGCTGCGCGACGGCGTCGAAGTCACGGCGCCGGCCGTCGATATCGCGCCGGGTGATGTCATCCTCATCCGTCCCGGCGAGCGCGCGGCCGTCGATGGCGTCGTGCTCGAGGGGACTGCGGCCGCGAATCAGGCCCCGGTGACCGGCGAGTCGCGCCCGGTCGCCAAGGCTCCCGGCGACCTGGTGTTCGCCGGCTCGATCGTCGAGGGCGGCGCCCTGCGCATTCGAGCCACGACTGCCGCCGCCGATAACACGATCGCCAGGATCGTCCACCTGGTGGAAGAGGCTCAGGCGCAACGTGCCCCCGCCCAGAGCATCGTCGACCGGTTCGCGGCGCGCTACACGCCGGTCGTGGTGGCCCTGGCGGCGGCCGTCGCCTTTGTGCCGCCGCTGCTCGGCGCCTCCTTCGACACCTGGTTCTACCGCGGCCTCGCCCTGCTGATCATCAGCTGCCCGTGCGCCCTCGTGATCTCAACGCCGGTCAGCATCCTCGCGGCGCTTGCCAACGCCACCCGCAGCGGCGTGCTCATCAAGGGCGGCGTGTACCTGGAGCAGATGGCGACGCTTGGGGCTGTGGCTTTCGACAAGACCGGGACGCTCACAGCGGGAAGACCGCAGGTCACCGACGTGTTCGGGCTGAGGGAGACTCCGCAAGGTCGGGTGCTCGAGATCGCCGCTTCCCTGGAGCGCCTCAGCGAGCACCCGCTGGCGCGGGCGATCGTGGAGCACGCCGCGAGCGGCGCGCACCCGGCGAGCGCGCACCCCGCGCCCGCGCACGATGCCTGCGGTTGCGGCGAGGACGGCTGTGAAGCGGCCGACGCGACCGCCATCACCGCGTGCGCGTGCGAAGTGGACGGCTGCGAAGCCGCCCCGGCCGGAGCGCCGGGACCCTCCGTCGAGCGCTTTCGCGCGATCCCCGGGGCGGGCGTGCGCGCCGAGATCGAAGGCCGCCTCTTCTTCGTCGGGCGGCCGGAGCTGCTCGGCGCCCATGCCGGCGACCCGGCCCTGCAGGCGGCCGTGACGCGCCTCGAGCGCGAGGGCAAGACGGCGGTCGTGGTCGGCGACGAAGACGGCGCGCTGGGCGTGATCGCCGTCAGCGACCCGCTGCGCGCCGGGGCCGCCGCGGCGATCGCCGGCCTCCGCGCGCTGGGCGTGACGCACGTGGCCATGCTCACCGGCGACAACCCCGAGACGGCGGCCGTGGTAGGCGCGCAGGCCGGCATCGACGACGTGCGCGCCGGCCTGCTGCCGGCGCAGAAGGTCGCCGCCGTCGCCGAGCTGCGCGACCGCTACGGCGCGGTCGCGATGGTCGGCGACGGCGTCAACGACGCGCC
>JBAXRL010000533.1:0-2893 GCA_037131205.1 Actinomycetes bacterium
CGATGGTCGTGTAGGCGTGCCCCAGGTGAGGCTCGCCGTTGACGTAGTAGATGGGAGTGGTGATGTAGTAGCGCACGAGCGCAAGTCTACCGCACGGCGCGAAGGAGGCGAAGCGCCCGACAGAGGGCTTCGCACAGGAGGCGCTGCTCGACCCCCCCTCACGATCAATCGTATGATCACGTTAGTGTTTCTATGATTAAGCCCGAAGCTGAGGAGTCGACGTGTATCGCTACCAGGTGACAGAGGCGACGTCCGTCGCTCTTGCCCGCGTCGCCGAGCTTCGTGAACGCCTTGACGCGCAAGGCCCTCTGCCCCGTATCTGGAAGGGGCGCACGCGCCGCGACCTTGAAGCCGAGGCGACAGCCGCCTCGACCATGCTGGAAGGCGTCGCCGCGACCGTCGATGAGACGCGTCGCATCCTGGCCGGCGACCGGCCGGTCGGCGTCGACGCCGCCGACGCCGATCTGGTCGCCGGCTATCGCGACGCCATGCACCTGGTACTCGCTCGCGCCGACGCGAGCGCCTTCGCGTGGCGCAGCGAACTGCTGGTCGCCGTCCATCATCGGGTGCTCGCCGGCGCGCACAGCAAGGGCGCAGGGCGCCTTCGCGACGGCCAGAGCTGGCTCACGAACCGGGCCTCCGGCGACCGCGTCTACCTGCCGCCGCCGGCCGCCGCCGTACCGACGCTCGTGGAGGAGCTTTGCGCCTGGACCAACGCCGGCGCTGAGCCGGCCGCGATCCAGGCGGCCATCGTGCACGTCTCGCTGGCCGGCATTCATCCGTTCAAGGACGGCACCGGCCGCACAGCGCGCCTCGCCGCTTCTCTGGCGATGTACCGCGGCGGCTACCGGATGCCGCAGTTCACCAGCCTCGAAGAATGGTGGGGTCGCCACGCCGACAGCTACTATCGCGCCTTTGACTGCCTCGGCGGCGAATGGGATCCGCAGGCCGATGTCAGCGCCTTTGTCGAAGCGCACGTGAGCGCCCAGGCGACGCAGGTCGAGGCGCTGTCGCTGCGCAACGCGACAGAACGGGCGCTGTGGACGGTGCTCGAGGACATCGCCGTCCACGACCTGCGCCTGCACGAGCGCGCGACCCACGGCCTCTACGACGCCTTCTTCGCCCGCGACGTCACCAATCGCTACTACCGCGGTGTGGCCGACGTCTCCGGCGTGACCGCTTCGCACGACCTCGGCAAGCTTGTGGCATCCGGTCTGCTGCAGAGCCGAGGCGCCGGCCGCAGCGCCCACTACATCGCCACGCCGGATCTTTGCCAGCGCGTAGTCAGCACCGCTGAGCTCGACTCCGGCTGGCTTGCCGCCGGCGACTCGGCGGAGGAGTCACGGGATCTGGCGTCCGCAGGCATGGCCGCACGGCTGCACGGGTCAGCCTCTGGCTGATCATCTGATCCAGCGTGACCGCGGCCCAGGCGCGCTACTCGAGCCCGAGAAGCCAGCGCCAGGCCGGAACGACCTCAACGACGCCGGCGCCGACCGTGATCGTGTCCCGCTCGTAGAGCGTGACGATGGTCGCCTCGCGGCGGCCGAGCTCCGTCATCGCCTCGTCCAGCGCCCGCAGCTCGCGCACGCGAGTGGGCGCGTCGCGCAGGCTCACGCACGCCTGCACGAGCTGCGCGACGTGCGGCTCGTCCCTGTCGCCGACGACGAAATCGATCTCATGACCCTCTCGAGTGACGTAGTACGAGATGGCGCCTTCGCGCACGCGGCCCAGGCGCCGGCGCAACTCGAGGTACACCGTGGTCTCCAGGCGGCGGCCGACATCCTCGGTCAAGGCGTGCGACATCGCAAGGGCGAGACCGGGGTCGACGGCATACGCCTTTCTGGGCGCGATCTGCCGGGCGCGCAGCGACCGCCTGAAGATGCTGACCGGGAACACGAGAAAGGCATCGGACAGCTCGTCGAGAAGGGCGTGGAGCGTGTCCTTGCCCACCTTGAGACCGCGCGACCTGAGGTCGTTGAAGACCTTGTTGACCGAGAACGTCTGGGCGCTGGCGCGCAGCAGCGCGGCCGCGAAGGCGCGCACGGCGGCCACCTGCGCGTGCCCGTGCCGCTCGATCACGTCACGCACGAGCACCAGCTCCACGTAGTCCTGCAGCGTCTGGATGCGCTTCTCGCCGTCGAGCGTCTGCACGTCGGGGAAGCCCCCGACCTCGAGGTAGGTCGCCAGATGCGCTTCGAGGCGCGAGCGCGCCGCCGGCCCGGGCTCCGCCCCGGGGATGTCGATGCCGGCATGGCGCAGCGATTCGCGAAAGCTGAAGGGCAACAACTCGACGGCGAATCCGCGGCCGCGAAACTCCGTGGCCACCTCGGTGGAGAGCATCCTGGCCGAGGAGCCCGTCACGTACAGTCGGGCGGCTTCAGTGTCGAGGACGCGGCGCGCGAATCGGCTCCATCCCTCGACGACCTGCACCTCGTCGAGGAAGATGAAGGCGCCGTGCTCTCGCGCCGCGGGGCTCAGCCGGTAGAACGTCTCGAGCATCTCGTCGAGCCCTGCCAGGTCGGGCTGACCAAGGCGGTCGTCCTCGAGATTCATGTACAGCAGGCGGTCGCGCGGCACGCCCTTTGCGAGGAGTCGCTGCATCTCCTGGAACAGGGCGTAGGTCTTCCCCGACCGGCGCATCCCGATCGCCACGTCGGCCTTGCCCGGGATTCGCGGCAGCTCGACGTCGCGCGGCGTCAGGTCCGGGAGAGGCCGCGCGATCGAGGCGGCTATAAGTGAGTCGAACTGCGGCATATCATATCCTTTCGATAAGGACATGATGACACACATATATCCTTATGGTAAGGATATGAATCGGGGCGGGGCCGCCTCGCGTCCGCCGCCGGTACGGTGGCTGCTGGGGCCGCCGGTTCAGCCCTCGCGGCCGGCGGCC
>JBAXRL010000534.1:0-2892 GCA_037131205.1 Actinomycetes bacterium
ATGACGCGGGCTGCGGCACGTGGTACCTCCCTGTGATGGCGCGACGCCGGGCGTCGCGCCGCAATGCGAGCCTGTCGCTTCTACCCTACCAACTCGACATCGGGGGTGGCAGACTTGAATCGGCGGAGCGGCAGCCCGCGGATGCGACTCGCGGCGAAAGGCGGCGGCCACCCCGGGTCGAGCAGCGCCGTCGCCTGCGGGGCCGCTGCGCCGCCGGGCCGGCGGGCGTATGCCGGCCCGGCCTTCGGGCTCAGTGCCCCCGCACCTCGCCGCAGAGCGCGTCGCGCTGCAGCGGCGGGCGCCCGGCAGCGCGAATCGGGCGCATCATCTCCGCGAGGGATTCGCCGTCGCCTTCACCTGCCCGGCCGCGCAGGCGCTCCTCATCCCGGCCGGCTCGCACACGGCTGAAGCGGCGCGGGGGCGTACGCGCCCGCGCCGCGCACGACTGCCAAAGAGCCCCGCACTCAGAAGGAACGGATCGCGCGCACGCATTCCCCGACGACCTTCGGGTCCCAGTGCTGATTGCCATCGCCGAAGTCTTGCTCCCACGCATCGGCCCGATCGGTCTCGGACGAGCTCCAGTAGGAGCTGACCTTGAAGCCTCCGATCGCGTGCCGTGCGTGATAGAGCAGGTCCAGCTCATCCCTGCTCGGCAGGTACCAGTCCGCGTAACCTCCCTGGTTCAGACGGCTACAGACCCACGCGGCGCCCCGCGTGCAGCCGGCCTGCTCGACGATCGCAGCGGTGTTCGCCCGACCGCAGCCCAGTCCGGTATGGGTCCCGACCATAGTGTTTCCTATGTTGCTCCAATCGATCTTGTAGGTGCGGCTCTGGTCCTCCGCGGCTGCGATCAATCCGTGCATCTGCCCGGCCGCGTAGCCGTTGTCTCCGGGCTGCAGGAAGTAGGCGATCTTGCCGCCCTGGTAGCTCTTGCCCACGTAGTACACGGTGACGACGTAGTTCTGAGTCGTGCCGTCCCGCGCGGTGACCGTGTAGGTGACGGGGTTCGTGAAGTCGTTGGCCGTCTGCCCGCTGGTCTGGGACTTGCCGCCCGCGGCGACCGAGGCCCCCGTGGTGCTGAAGGTCGCCACGAGTGTCTTCGGGTCGGGGCCGAGAGGAACCACGGCGGCGATCGTGTGCGCGGCCTCGTCGATGGTGCCGACGACGGGCGGGGTCCGCCCCTGGAAGCTGAAGGCCGTGATCGCCTTGTACGAGTTGATGGCGAACGTGCGGACCGCGCGGACCTTCATCCGCGCCGCTTTGCCGCCCTTGCCCTGGTACCCGTTGTACTGACCCTCCCTGAACAACTGTTCCCAGGCTTGGGTCGCATTGGCCTGGGACGAGGTCCAGTAGTCTTCGCTCAGGCCTCCGATCACCTTCCGGCTGACAAACAGCTTGTTCAGCTCGTCCTTGCTCGGCAGGTACCAGTCGCTGTAGCCGCCACCGTCATAGCCGCGCGCATAGACGGCCGCATAGTCGTCGGGAGAGCGGGTACCGCGATAGTACTGAATGATGATCTCGGTGTTCGTCATGCCCTGGCCAAGGCCCGTTCCCGTCGGGAGATTGGGGTAGTACCCGCCTTCAACCTGGGGGGGGATCCATCGCACCTTGCCGTGGCTGTCATCCTGCTCGGCGGCGATCAACCCCCGGGTCTCTCCGGCGACGTAGCCGTTGTCACCGGGCTGGAAGATGTAGGCGACGATGCCGCCGCCGTAGTGAGCACCGACCTGGATGCCGAACGCGCTCGTCACCGTGACCACGTAGTCCTGCGCGGAGGCGTCCTCGGCCGTCACCCGGTAGGTGACGGGGCTCGTGAAGTCGTTCATGGTGAAGCCGCTGACCTGGGGCAGGCCGCCGACGCTGACCGCCATCCCGGTGGTCGTGAAGGTGGCGACGAGGGCGCTCACGTCGATGTCCGAGGGCACAGAGAGGGCGATAGTGTGCGCCGCCTCGTCGATGGTGCCGCTGACCGGCGGATCGAGGCCCTCGAAGCTGAAGGCGGTGATCTGCGTGCCGGGCTCGAGGGGCGGGCTCTCGCCGACCGTGAACCAGCCGGGGCTCAGGGCCATGGCGGTCCAGGTTCTGCCGCCTGCGGGTCGGTAGGCGACGACCGCCTCGTAGCCGCCGGGGTGTACGTCGAGGACGAGGTCGACGGAGAGAGTACGGGCCGCCACCAGCGTGAGGGCGTAGCGGCGGCCGACGCTGTCGTTCAGCCAGACGCCGAACTGGCCGTCCTTGGCGACGCCCTCTGCCGTCCAGCTCACCGTGAGCGCGCCGCCCACGGGGTAGCTGCCGCCGCCTTCGGGGGCGGTGACGACGATGTACGGGGCGGCCGCGCCGGCCGCCAGAGCGTGGGCCGCGGCGGGCAGCGCGAAGGCGAGCGCGAGCAGCAGGAGGACGAGCACCGCGGCGTGCGGGAGGCGGCGCCGGAAGGTCGCGCGGCACCGGCCGGGTCGCGCAATGTGGACGTGGCCGTGGGCGTGGACGTGCCGTGGCTTCATGGGCGCCTCCCTCGATGACCGGGCAGCCACGCGCCGCTGCGGCGCGCGCCGCTCTTCATTTTGGGGCATCTTACACCAGCGGCCACGCGAGGCGGGCAGAGCCGCTCTCCCGGCGTGGTCGTGGCCTGGGGGCGAAGCAGGGGTCACGTCAGGCGATGGCGGCGGTAGACGTTCGCCCTCGACACGTCTGGCGGACGGCGCGCAGGGGCGCCGCGGGGTCCTCGCCCACGTGCGTTGCAGGACTTCGTCCACGGCGCCCACGAGTGCCGCGGCGCCGGAGGAATCGATGAGACGGTTGGCGCCTTCGGCGCCTGCGGCTACCATGACCGGGCGCAGCGAGCATCAGACGCGGTTCGTCTGAGCTGACGCCGGACGGCGACGGCAAGTCTAG
>JBAXRL010000535.1:0-2887 GCA_037131205.1 Actinomycetes bacterium
AGTGCAACCTCACCGCGGCCACCATGGGCAAGCTCGCCTTCGCGCTCGGCATGCGCGTGACCACGCGGATCGTGCCGCTGGATACCGCCACGGCCCACGCCGAGAGCGGCGGGTCCGGCCCCCGGCAGGTTCGCGCAGTGACGGCGTAGCGGGAGCCGGCCTCTTCCGTGGGGCAACACGATCGGACCTCTGCCCCACTCCTTTCCATCCACAGTCGTCACATTGCGGTGTCCCCTGCCTTCGTTGCACGGAAGCTTCTCTCACCATCTGTTGTATACCCTTTGGGTAAAGAACGAGCTTGACCTCTCCAGCGGACTGCTGTACCGTTCGGTTTACCCCAGCGGTAAAGCACCGGCCCAAGAGGTCTGCGTGGACGTCGCGTTCCGGACCCGCAAGTTGCAGCGCCGATACCAGCGCTCGGCCGACGCGACCCGGGCATACGGAGACGAAGTCGGCGGCAAGTACATCGCCAGGATCAACCTCATGAAGCAGGCGCGCGACATCGAGGAGGTGAGCAAGCATTATGACGACTGACACGACCATCCACTCCGATCTTGCTGTCCCGCCCGGAGAGTACCTGGAGGAGGTGATCGCCGAGCTGGACATGAGCAAGGACGAGCTGGCGCGCCGCATGCGCCGGCCGGCCGCGAAGCTCAGCGCCGTGTTCAAGGGCGCCAAGGCCATCACCCCCGATACCGCGCTGCAGCTCGAGAAGGTCGTCGGCGTGCCGGCGCACATCTGGCTGGGCCTGGAGGCCGAGTACCGTCTTACCTTGGCGCGGCGCCAGAGTGACGCCGAAGTGGCGCGCCTCAAAGAGGAGAGCAAGCTCGCGACCGCCTACTGCTACAACCAGCTCGCCAGGCTCGGGGCAGTGGCTCGCACGACCAAGCCACTGGTGAAGGTCGCCGAGCTGCAGCGCTTCTTCGGCGTGGCTTCGCTCGCCGCGATCCCCGAGGTCCGCCGCTACCAGGTCGCCTTCCGGCTGGCGGCGACCAGCCGCCGGCGGCGCTCCCCGGAAGCCCTGTCTTCCTGGCTTCGCCTCGGCGAGCTCCAAGCCAGGAGGCTGGACTGCGCCGCCTTCGACAGGAAGCTGGCGGAGGCATCCCTTCCCGCTCTGCGCGCCATGACCGGGCAGGCTCCGCAGGTCTTCCTGCCCGAGCTCACGTCGCTCCTCGCGAAGGCGGGCGTCGCGCTGGTCATCTGCCCGCACTTCCCCGGCACTCGCGTCCACGGCGCTACGTTCTGGCCCGGCCGGGGCAAGGCCGCGCTCATGATGACGATCCGCGGGGCTTGGGCGGACATCTTCTGGTTCAGCCTCTTCCATGAGTTCGGGCACATCCTCCTGCACGGCCGCCAGGAGGTCATTCTTGAGAACGACGACGCTGATCCCGCGCCCCAGGCGAGAGAAGACGAGGCAGACCGCTTCGCCGGCGACTGTCTGATGCCGCCAGACGCCTACCAGCGCTTCGTCACGGCAGGCGACTTCTCCCGGGCACGCATCGAGGCATTCGCCTCTGACGTCGGCATCGACGCGGGCATTGTCGTCGGCCGCCTTCAGCACGACGGCCACCTGAGGCATGACGAGCGCAACACGCTACGGACTCGATTCGCTTGGGCGCCCAAACCCGAGGCACGGCCTTGATCACGCGCATCGGACCGGGGCGCCGCGAGGCGTCGCCGGCCAAAGGTCCATATGATCCAGCTCGTAGCGCAACACGCTCATGTCGAAGCTCGCGTCGCGGGCGACCACCGGCCGGCCGTCGAGCCTCTCCGCGAGCATCGGCCAGAGTTCGCCGAACGTCGGGCTGCTTGGCGTCATGGTCGCGT
Organism: Actinomycetes bacterium; assembly: GCA_037131205.1. Taxonomy (GTDB): domain Bacteria; phylum Actinomycetota; class Thermoleophilia; order UBA2241; family UBA2241; genus CAIXSE01. Next base: position 1,828 of record JBAXRL010000535.1, read on the forward strand.
CGATGCCGTGGATCGAGGTGTTGATCCCGCCGTACGGGTTGCCCGGCGGCTGGATGAGGACACTCTCGACGCCCACCATGCATCCCTGTTGCACGTGGACCAGACCGACTGAAGGCCGGCGCCTACGGCGAGGCATCTAACTCTCCGTTCCCGCGCGACGTATGATCGCAGTGAGGTTGACGGTATGCCCTGCTTCGTCGCCCTGCCGGGAGATCGACCATGCGACACAATCTGAAGATCGAGCGCAGATGGCTCACGCCGGTGGCCGACGGTCGCAAGAAAGCCGAGATCAGGAGGGCGGACCGCGACTTCTCTGAAGGCGATGAGTTGCTGCTCTACACGCCGGACAAGAGCTCCGGCGAGATCGTGGTCGTCACTCATGTGCTGCCGCTTGACGAGGTGCCCGGCTGCGACGGGGCAGCGTTTGTCTCCTTGAGCATCGAGCCACGCCGCCGGCTGTTCGGGGCCGCGGTGCTCGAGGAGCTCGGCAGGGGCAGCTTCGGCTGAGTCGACTACGTCGGTAGGTAGACGAAGGACTGCGGAGCGCTGGCGAGGCCAAGCTCGGCGAGACGCTTCGGACGCCTGTACTTCCTGACCGCACCGAGCCTATACGCGAAAGCCTTGTTCCTTCCGCGGTAGTAGATGTCGAAGGACTCTCTGGAGATCCCCGCAACGTCCGCCGTCTGGCGCCACACCTCTTCCAGGCTGCCGCCCACAATGCCCGTGACCTCGGCCTCACCGACGATCATGCTCACCGGCGCCGTCGAGTAGATGACGATCAGCTCGACGGGGCGCCTGGCCCTCACCCTCCTGAGCTCGTACCGCTTCGTCCCTCGAAGGATGTTCTCCACATGGTCAGGTCCGATCGGCAACAAGAGTCTCAAAGTCGACGTCACCCCGCTCGAGAATGCTTCGGAATTGCGCCGGCGTGGAGGAGAACTGGCTGGGGTACCTGTCCGGCCAGTAGCCGTTCTCCTTCAGCCACCTCCAGTGTACGTTGTGGCCGAGGCCGAAGTAGCCCAGGTAGACCATCTCGATCACCATGAGGTTGCGGTTGTCC
>JBAXRL010000536.1:0-2884 GCA_037131205.1 Actinomycetes bacterium
CCCCAGGGCTCTCGCTCGCTTGGGTCCGTCGCGCCGCCGCCGGCAACCCATCTCAGCTCCTCCTCGCTGAGGCCGTCCGCCTCGCCGGCCAGCGCCTCGCCAGCCGCCGTGATCTCCGCGACGGTGCAGTCGAAGCCCTCATCGTCGATGAGCTGCTGGTGCGCCGCCGCGTCCTCCACCGCCATGACCCTGGCGTGGAACACCTCGTCTTCATCTTCGCGATGAACGCCTGTGCCTGCTCCTCTGACATGAGCGATCTCCTCCTCAGCGCTTCACTGCACGTACATCCCCGAGCCGACGTACCAGTCGTCGCCCACCTTGATCACGTAGGCGCGCTTGGCCTGCTGCCGCCCGGTCTCGGGGTTGTCCCACACGTAGCTCACCCAGCCGCTGCCCTGTTTGGCCGCGGCGATGAGCTCCCGGAGGATCATCACCCCGTTGGGATCCTGAAGGTCGATGAGATTCTGCCCGACGATCTCGGGCTGGCCGCCGTTGGCCAACTCGGCGCCGGCGAAGTCCTCGGCGAAGATGTAGAGCTCGCCCTCGCGGAACTCGCCCTGCGGATCCGAGAAGACTCCGAGAGCCTCCACCTTGCCGTGCGTCTTCACGTAGTCGGCCGCCCTCTGCACGAAGGCGACGACCTGGTCCTCCGTGACCGCCCCGGCGGCGCCGGCGCTCGAGGTAGCCGCGGGGCTGCTCGCCGTGGCCGTGGGCTGCGGCTCGGTGCTCGAGCCTCCGCAGCCCAGGAGCGCCGGGACGAACAGGGCGAGCGCCAACGCCGCGCCCGCCGGCGCCGTCCATAGTATGCGTCTAAGTCCCATTCGGCTCCTCCTCGATCTGCGCGCTTCCTTCGGCGTTCACGTCGACCTTCGAGCGACGGCGGCGGCTTCCCCGCGCACGCTGCCGCGGCAGGCGCCGCCTGCTCTGCGTCATGTATCGGCCGCCGCCGCCGGCGGCTTGACCCGGCCGCCGGCGGCCGCAGACGCACGCGCCCGTCAGGCCTCGTCGAGACGCCAAAGCGCGCTCAGCGGCAGCACGTGCAGGCGCGGACCGAACGGCGGGCCGCGGCGGCCCGCGTACAGCACAACGCCGCTGACCACGGCCCTCCCAGTGGCTGCCGGCATTGTCGGCAGGTAAACAACGGAGACCGTGAATGCGCGGCCAGGCACTACACCTTGGCCGGCCCTTCGGGCGGATTCGGCGGCACCTCCGCCATTGTTACCCCCGCCGCCCCATCGTCGCCCTTGCAGGCCCCGCGCGCGGCGCTCAGACGGATGAGGCGCCGAAAGGGGATGCCCTCGCTGCAGCCTCACGCGGCCCCCGAGGCGCGGCCCCGCTCCCGCCAGACGCCGTGAAGCCGGGCCGCTCTACATGCGCGTGGGCGCGGCGGCGGTGATCGGCGTCGGCGGGCACGGTGGCAGTCGGAGGGTGCATGCCCCTCGCCTTCCGCGACGGAGTCCGTGGACCCCGCCGTCCTTCACGGGTTTCCGAGGGCCAAGGGATCAAGGGGTAGGGAGGCATGCAAGTCGGACGCTACGCGACCATCCTCATCAGGCATTGCAGTCGCAGCCTGCTGTCGGGCGCCTTGATAGGAGCTGATCGCCCACTGCACGATAGAGCCTCCTCCTCCGACCACTACCGCGCACTCTGTGAGGACGCGACCCTGCATCGCCGGCGGGCACGAAGCCGCGCCTGCTGGAAGCGGCCGCTGTCACGCACCGTCACCCTCTGTGCGGCGTGGCGGCTGGAGCGCGGCAGGGCGGGCAGACATCCCGCAACCGGGGATCCGCCTGGACCCTGCGGGCGTCGCTGGGGTGGTCGGCATCCGGGCTATCGAACACAGACTCCGCCTTGACCGAGGATGAAGTGCTCGAGCGCCCGCCCGAACTGCTCACCAGTCGCCTGTGGTGATCCTTGACCATTTGCTGGATTGTAGTTACGATAAAACGATGAGAATCGACTTCGACCCGGTGAAGAGCGAACAGAACACCAAGCTGCGATGCCTGTCTTTTGATAGGGCGGGTGATTTCGATTGGGAGACGGCCATCTATTGCGTGGACAACCGCGAGGAGTACCCGGAAACCAGAATCATAGCCTTGGGATTCCTGGGAGAGCGGTTACATGTGATCTGCTTCACGCCCACTGACGGTGGTGCGCGGATCATCAGTTTTCGCAAGGCGAACAGAAGGGAGGTCAGACGCTATGGAGACGAAACCGCTGAGCGATGAAGCCGGGGAAGTTCGAGAGTTGACCAAGGAAGACCTGGCCCGTTTCCGGCCTGCCGCCGAGGTGCTGCCAGAAGAGCTTGTGGCAGTGCTGCCGAAGAGAAAGCCGGGGCAACGGGGGGCGCAGAAGAAGCCGACGAAGGAACCGGTGACGATTCGCTACAGCCGTGACGTCCTGGAGTACTTTCGTGCGACCGGCCCCGGCTGGCAGGCACGCATCGACGCGGCGCTCAAGGAGTGGGTCGCGCAACATGGTCAGGGCGGCGCAAGGAGATGAAGGCAGGGGGAACGAGGTAGGCTTCCAGCCCTTGGCGTAGGCCGCCGCGACGCGGAGGCATTGACCTCGATGGGCAGAAGCCGGTCCGCGGTCTCGACGACCTAGTCCACCCCGACCCTGGTGGCCGGTGAGCATGAAGCGACCTGTGGTGCGAGCCTCATCGGCAGCTATGGCGCGCCTGACGCGATGAGCAGGTCACGGGCGCGCTGCACCTCGTCGCGCACCAAGCTGGGAGCCCCGGCCACGACGGCCTCCGCCTTCCCACGCTCAGGGCGGCGAGGCTTCTCCCTCCCCCATGGCCGCCCGGCCCATGAGGCCCATCCTCGTCTCCACGTCCTCCTCCGCCAGCACCTTGGCGCGGAAGGCCTCATCGCGCTTCATC
>JBAXRL010000537.1:0-2883 GCA_037131205.1 Actinomycetes bacterium
GGTCAGGAGACCACCGGCCGCGTGTCAGGGCTGTGTAAGGCCTCGTTGGTGAGAGGTGGCCGGGGCGGGGCGCTTGCGGTCGCCCCGCCCCAACCTGCCGGGTGGAGGGGCTTGCCGTCCCCTCCGCCCGGCCGTCGCAGGGAGGCGGCGGGAGACGGCGGGAGGCGCCGGCGGCGTTGTCCCTACGTCTTCAGGGCCGGCGGGCCGGCGGCCCCGCGCCGGTCTTGCGCGCAAGGCGCGTGCCCAACGAGCGCTCGCCGAGCGCCGCGAGCATGGCGGCGGCGTCGGCGAAGAGCTCGACGCCGGCAGGCTCGAGCCGGTCGGTCACGCCGGTGAAATCCTCGTCGAGCACGCCGCGGACCGCCCAGACCGGCGTGCCCGCCGCGGCTGCCTCGAGCACGGCCTCGATGTTGCGCGCGTTGCCGTGGCTCACGGGCACCGCCGCGAGCATCACCAGGTCGGCGCTGCGCATCAGCTCGAGATTCTCGGCGTGCGCCTCGTCGCCGACCGGCGAGAACGGCGCCTCCACGGCCATCGAGAGGCCGAGCTCCGAGCCCGTCTCCTCGTCGGTGTCGAGGGCGTTGAGCACGCCGGCGGACACGTCGTACCCGGCGTCCACGAGCTCGCGCATGAGCCCCGCGCCCGTACCGCCTCCACACACCAGGTGTACGCGCCCGAGACGCTCACCGCGCAGTCGCGGCGAGAAGGTGAGGAAGGTTCGCCCTGCGTGCTTGTGCAGGTAGGCGCGCACCCCGTACACGGCCTCGACGACCTCGGGCCGCAGCACTTCGTCCGGCGGCCCGTAGGCGGCGACCTCGCCCTCCGACAGTACCAGCAGCTTGTCGAAGTAGTGGATCGCGAGGTTGAGGTCGTGGAGGATGCAGAGCACCGAGAGGCCCTCGCCGTTGAGCTCCTTGAGCAGGTCGAAGAGGCGCAGCTGGTGCGACACGTCGAGGGCGGAGGCCGGCTCGTCGAGCAGCAGGAGCCTGGCGCGCTGCATGAGCGCCTGCGCCAGCACGACGAGCTGTTTCTCGCCGCCCGAGAGCTCCGTGAAGCGGCGACCGGCCAGCTCGGGGACGCCGAGACGCGCCAGCGTCAACTCGGCGTCGGCGCCCGCGTCCGCGTCCTTGCCGCGGCAGTAGGCGCCCATCTCCACGACCTCGCGCACCGAGAGGTCGAAGTCGAGGGTGAAGTGCTGAGGGACCAGCGCGACCTCGCGGGCCATCTGGCGACGGCGGATCTTGCGCGTGGGCACGCCATCGACGAGCACCTCGCCGGCGGAGGGGTGCTGAAGGCCGTCGATCAGATCGATCAAGGTGGACTTGCCGCTGCCGTTGGGGCCCACAATGCCCACAAAATCGCCGGCCTGCAGATCGAACGAGATGCGGCGCAGCACAGGGCGCTCGTCGTAGGCGAAATCGACGTCGCGGAGGGTGACGAGCGCCATCAGCCCTTCCGCCCGCGCCGTAGCAGGTAGACGAACAACGGCGCCCCGACGAACGTCGTCACCACGCCGACGGGGATCTCGTTGGGGGCGATCACCGTCCGAGAGAGCAGGTCGGCGATGCCCATCAGAGAGGCGCCCAGCAGCAGCGATACCGGCAGGAGGCCGCGATGGCCGGGGCCGACCAGCAGGCGCACGATGTGCGGCACGACGAGGCCCACGAAGCCGATGATCCCGCTCACCGAGACGGCGATGGCGGTCAGCACACCGGCCGTGACGAGCAGAACGCGCTTGGTGCGCTCGACCTCGACGCCGAGCTCGAGGGCGCGCTTCTCGCCTTGGAGCAGGATGTCCATTTCTTTGGCGAAGAACAGCGGCGCGATCATGAACGGCGCCGCGACGAGCGCGATCACCACGTCCTGCCAGCCACGCCCGGAGAAGCTGCCCATGAGCCAGTACACGATGGCGTACATGTCCTGGTTGGCGCGGATCATAAGGACGGTGACGACGGCGCTCGCCAGGTACGAGATGGTGACGCCGGCGAGCAGCAGGACGAAGATGTCGATCCTGCCGCGGCGGCGCGCCGCCATCCAGACGACGCCGAGCGTGAGGAAGCCGCCGACGAGCGCGAGAACAGTCGTCCATGGCAGGTTGGACAGGTGCAGCACGATGCCGATGGTGGCGCCGAGCGCGGCCCCCGACGACACGCCGGTGACGTACGGGTCGGTGAGCGGGTTCAGGAAGAGGTCCTGCAGGATCACGCCGGCCACGGCCAGCTCCGCCCCCACGAGGCAGGCGACGAGCACGCGCGGCAGGCGGATCTGCCAGAAGATGGCGTTGGGCAGGTCGCCCTGGACCGGCCCCGTCGTGACAAAGCGCCAGACTTCGCCGAGCGACAACGAGGCCGGTCCGAAGGCCAGCGCGACGAGCAGGCACAGGGCGAACACACCCGCGGACAAGGCGATGCCCGGCCAGATGCTTGTGCGCGCCAGACGCGTCACTGCGCGGTTGCCGCCTCGGGATGGATCATCTTGACCAGCTCCCGCAGGCCCTCGGCGAGGCGCGGACCGGGCCGCGCGATGATGCTGTCTTCGATCACGTACACGTGCCCGTCCTTGACCGCCGTCAGCTCGGCGAACCCGGAGCGCCTGGCGATGTCGCCGGGCTCGCCCATGGAGCCCGAATCGGCGATGTACACGTCCGGGTCGTTCTTGAACAGCACCTCGGTGCTGAAGGTGGGGAAGCCGCTGCCCGCGGTGGCGCCGAGGTTGGCGCCGCCGGCCAGCGTGATCATGTCGTCGATGAACGTCTCGCCGCCGGCGGTCATCAGCGGCTTGCTGTAGATCTCGAGGAAGGTCGCCGGGCGGGTGGCGGACGCGACCTGGGCCTGCACGTCGTCCTTGGCCTTCTGCATCGTGTCCGCGACCTGCTGGGCCTGC
>JBAXRL010000538.1:0-2880 GCA_037131205.1 Actinomycetes bacterium
GTCAGAAAGGCCGCGTGAGACGGTGAAAACCGGCCACTCCGTCGAGGGCTATGTCAGGAGTTCTGCATTCACCACCCGCGGTTCAGCGACGACACGGCTGCGTGCATCGTCATCAGCTGATGACGATGCACGCAGCCGTGTCGTCGCTGAACCGCGGGTGGTGAATGCAGAACTCCTGACATAGCCCTCGACGGAGTGGCCGGTTTTCACCGTCTCACGCGGCCTTTCTGACCGAGAACTCCATCTTCAGACGGGTCCCCGGGTAGAGCGTTTGGCGTTTGGTCATCTCGTCACAGAGCCCCTCGAGTACGGCGGTGCGATGCGGCGCGCTCAGCGGGGCGTAGATGACATGGAGACGATCGTCGCTCACCCGTAGGTCACCAGAGTTGGAGAGAATTGTCTGGACGAGCGTTCGTCCGTCGTCATCCGATTTGCGATAGAGACGTCCGACGACGTGAAACAGCTCTGTCTCGGCCTGGAAGGCCACCATCTTCAGTACGCTCGTCAGGTGCTGTCTCTCCGGTGCAAGCTTGACGACGGGCTTGTCGGTCGTTTCACCGACGGGTACCCGCTTGGCGACCTTCTTGCGCTCCTCTTCCAGCGTCGCCACGATCTGCTGTGCTTCCCTGAGCTTCTTGCCGATCTGGCCGTTGGCGATCTTGAAGCCGCGCATGGTTCGGCGCTCACGCTCCTGGTTGCTTTCCGCGGCCTGCCCGTACTCGGCCTGCAGGATCTTGAGGTCCTGGCGCGCCTTCGCCAGCGTCTTGTCGATGGCCTTTCGAGCTGGGTTCGGGACCTCGCGGTTGGGATCCGCCTCGACGACCCCGTATTCCACTAACGCGTCCAGGGCGTACTCCTCGCGCAGGTACTTGAAGAAGTTCTCCTGACGCCACCTTCCGAACATGCGCACGGCCACTTCCATCGCCGAAAGGTCGCGGCGCGACGTGAGGATCGCGGTCTGGTGGCCATCCTCGGTGCGCCTCGTCACCTGCCTGACCAGCAGGCCGTTGGACAACTTGACCTCGCCATCGGCCAGGTCGTACTTCACCCGGCGCCCGTGGATCACTTCGTCGTAGTGCTTGAACTCCGACAAGGGCAGGTTGGTCCAGTGGCCTTTGTGATACGTCATCACGTGGACCTTGTCCTTCAACTCGAGCAATAACTTGAAGAGTTCCGGACTGTAGCCTCCCCGGTCGAAGACCAGCGTCAGCTCCCGAGTCCCGACCACCTTTCGGGCCTCTTCCACCAGCGGGGGAATCATCTTCACCAGCCCCGCATTCGCCTCAGCCGTCACCTGGAGCAGCGGCTCGGCGGCTAGGTCGTTGAGCCAGTAGTCCGTCGTCCCTGGCAAGACCCGCCCCAGCCTCACCACGTGCGTCTTGGGCAATGTCTCCTTGCCGTGGTAGGCGCGGACGTGGCCGTCCACATACAGCAGCCCCACCATCTCCTCGCGCTGCTTTACCCGCTCGCTGGCCAAGGCCCGTCCGAACAGTTCCGCTCGCCCAACGTCCTCCACCGCCACCTTCGCCAGCGCCTTGAGCTTGCGGCGAAGCGTCTTCATCTCCGGAGCACGATCGAGGCCCAGCACCCGTCCGAGCACCCCCGGCGTCTTCTCCTTCATGCCTTCGACCCGCTTCACCCGCAGCAGCGCCATCACCAGCAGCGTCATGATCGTCGTCCGAAGCCCATAGAAGGCGGGCCCCAGCGATCCGTAGACCTGCCGGGCAATCCGCACCACCCCGCTCTCGACCAGGGCCGGGACGGCCAGCAGCGCTCCCGCGCCCGCCACGCCGTCGGCGTCCCCGAACAGCGGCGTGGCATCCTCGAGCTTTCCCAGGCAGGCCCACGCCCGGTCCATCCTCCGATCCGACGGGTCCTGGTCCATCGTGAAGCTGACCGGCTCTTCCTCCACCTCTCCCGTCGCCGCAAGCAGCACCTCGGGCCCGCCGTCGCCTTCGCACGGGACTGACTCACTCGTCTCGCTCGTCGTTTCCTCTTCGGCTACCGGCGCGATCTCCTCCACCTCGGCCGGCTCCCCAGCCACAGGAGGCTGCGTCCTCGTCGCGGCCGGCTCCTCCTGCGTCAGTACCTGCTGCTGCGCTGGCGCAAGCGCCTTCCAACCCCGCCGCTTCAGGATGGCACGGACGGTGGTGACCCTGACCCCCACGGTGTGAGAGATCGACGCCGTAGTGTTCCCCTCGGTCTTCATCTTCAGGACGTTGTCCTCGAGCGACTGTGCGACTCTGGAGCGCCCCTTCGGGTAGCCGATGGCGGGCCCCAGAGCCGCCATCCCACCCTTCTCGAACCGACGCAGGTTGCGACGAACAGTGCGCTCGCCCTTCTTGAATGCCCGGGCGATGTCGTTCTGATCGGCCCATCCCTGTATCAGCAGGAAGACTTGAGCATAGGCGCACGCCTGCGCGTCATCCTGGGCGAAGTAGGCAACCGGTGTGCCAGAGGCAAGGACCACCGAGTAGCCATCCCTGGTGTGCAACTCGAAGCGTGGATTTATGAACGCGACCCCTTCGGGAAGGGCTTCGTCCTCTACGACGAGAAGGGGCGTTTGCTCGGCTCCGACCACCTCGGAAAACTACCAAGAACCGGGTATTCTGTCAACCAAAATTCCGGCCACGTTTGCTGGCCATGCGCCGAACCCGCCAAACCGTCCATCCCCTGTGGAAAGGCCCTGTTTCTGTGGAATTCTCAGGGCTCTCGACCGGGCTATGTCAGGAGTTCTGGAATGGGAGATCATGCAGCGGCATCCCGAGTATGCCTGCCAGTTGCTGGAGCCGATCGAGTATCTGCGCCCGGCCCTGGATATCCCCTACTGCCACCACGAGAGGTGGGATGGCACCGGGTATCCGCGGGGATTGAAGGGCG
>JBAXRL010000539.1:0-2880 GCA_037131205.1 Actinomycetes bacterium
CGTTGCGGCTGGCCTCGTCGTATGCCCGCCAGGCCTCCTCGCGCTTCTCTTCCAGCTTGCGCTGGACAGATCACGGACGCCTTCGAGTCTTGTGTTGGAAAACGCGTTGGGCTGAGTCGCGCTCACCGGGTCTGGCGCCTCTCGTCTGTCGTCGGCCGACATCCGCGCCGCGGTGAGACCGGGCGTGCCCGCGGTGCTCCTGGCCAACCACGGTTTGCTCGTGTTTCACCGCGGCACAGACCTGGCCGTGCTCGTAGGGGGAGTCGTCGAGGAAGCCACGCGGGTATCGCTCGACGCCCAGGCGATCGGCGGGCCCGTGGAGATCCCTGCGGTCATGCGTGCGGCGGCACTACAGCGCGCGATAGCCTTCGATACCGCCGGGATCGGGACGGCGGGGTCGGCAGCGTAGGTGGCGGGGTCGGCAGCGTAGGCGGCGGCGGCGCGCGGCGGCGCGGCCGTCCTGTCATCACACTGCTCGCCGGATCCCCGCCACGCCAACGCCGTCTTCCCACGGCAGGATCTGAAGGAGCGGCCAGACCCTCCTCCAGCGTGCGACCTTGGCGGCGTAGATGGCCGGCGTGATCTGCACGCGGTTGGCGCGTACAGTCAACTCGAGCAGATCGTCGGCGCCGAACGGCGCCTCGACTTGGAGCGTCCCGGCCACGCGGCGAACACCAATGGCCGCGGCCGTCGTCGGCCAGGTGGCAATGGCATCTTCGCACGATGAGTAAGGGCGGATCTCGTAGCCGAAGCGAGACGCGTACCACAGATGAACACGTGCCTGGTTCTTGACGTCTGGACGCAGCGGCAGGTCGGAGAGCAGCTCACGCACGCACGCCACCGCCTCGTTCTCCGCGCGCGCGGAAAGGTCCGCGTCGAAGTAGGCGATGTCGAAGTCGTCGATGCCGGTGCCGGCTGGGAAAGCGTGCGCCACGTTCCACACGGCCTGCGCGATGCAGCCGCCTCCGAGATACCACTGCGGAAGGTCCAGCACGGCAAGGCGCTCAAGGCACTCGCCCACGAGCTCGTTGCCGCCGAGGTCACGCCGCAGGCGCTCGGAGGCGATCTGTGTGGGTCGAGTCTCGTGCTTCATCGTGTACCGCCCTGAATGCGATCACGGCCAGGGCGCGATGACCACCGGCCCGGGCACAGCGCAGAGACCGGTTCGGTTGGCGGGCTCGCGCTGACCGGCAGACAGCACCAGTCCGCGGATGTCCTCCGGCAGGCGTCCATATTGCCATTCACGCTCACGATCCGCCGCCATCACATCGTCGCGTCCGCTGCCCGACGCCTGCACCGCCTGGACGGCATGTGCAGCTGCCTCCGGCGCGTGAGCGGCCATGTGAGCCGTCGCCACAGAATGGCCGGCGGCCCTCGCGACAGCTCTGGCCGCATGGTCAGCCGAATCCCGCGCCGCGGCGTGCGCCTCCAGCGCCGCGGCGCGCGCCTGGCCCACAGTGACCTCGCCGCGGGTCCATGCGCGGGCCGTCTCGATCGCCCGCCGAGGCCGGTCGTCGTGCGGGTACAGTTCGCCGAACAGCGGCAACACGTGCTCCGCGCACTCCGCGGCCCAGGTCGCGAGCAGACGATGCCTGCGCAGTGAAAGTGGCCCGCCGCGATGCACGGCCTTGAAACGCCGGTCGTCAGACGCCGCCCTGCTGGGCTTGGCCATGGCGACGCTTCGTTTCTGCGACCGACCCGACAACAAGCTGCTCCAGGACCTTGAGGTGGATGTCGCTGAGCCTGCGGACGTACAGACACGCGCTTCCCATCTTGTGCTTGCCAAGCTTGGTGAGGAGCTCCTCTCGCTCAGGGTGCGTAGCGGTGGCCATCAGCTTGGCCAGGGTTTCGCACGCTTGCCCGCACAGTTCAGTCTACCTGTTGGCGTTCTGCTCCGCCTGTTGGGCAGCGGTCCCACCTACACTCCCAGCCGCCGGGGATCGATTGCGAACCGGGTCACCTGGGGCTCAAAGCCGAGGTGGCGCCAGGCCTCGAGCGCAGCCGCGTTGAAGCTCCAGGTGGAGAGCTGCAGCTGGGCCACGCCGGCGCGCTCGGCCTCGGCGGCGACGGCTCCGAGCAGCGCGCGAGCGACGCCCCGGCGGCGCCACTCGGGGCGGACGCCGAGCTGGTCGACCTCCCACCGGGCGCGTGCGTAGCAGAACACGTGCTCGTCGCGCTCCTGGACAAGGACGGTGACGTAGCCGACGAGCGCCTCGCCGCCCACGGCGACCCAAGCAAGCAGTGACCCGGAGTCGAGCCCCGCGGTGAACCAGGCGGCGACCTCGTCGGGCAGCGCGGGCTTGAAGACGGCGGGCTCGGCCGCGACGTGTGCGCCCTGGACCAGGGCGTTCAGCTCGACCAGTTGCGGCACATCGCCGGCTGCTGCCCGGCGGACCGTGACGTCGACGCTCACAGTCTCCCTCCGACTGCCCAACAATGAATATGCGGTGCTCGTAGCACGGGTAGCAGGCCGCGATTGGAGCCTACGTCGTTCTGCGTAGGGAGTCCACAGAGCCTACGGGGGTGGGGATGTGCGGACCGTGTATGGGGAGCCGCGGCGCGTTGGCGGAACAGCGGGGACGCCATGAGACGACGGAAGGCCTCGGGCGGACGCGCGTACGGGCGGCGTGACGCCGGGTAGAGCGGGCGAGCAGGAACCGTGGGGGAATGCCCGCCCGCCCCGCCCGGCGTCACGACGCGGGGGGACAGCCTCGTGGGGGCCGGCCGCCGCAGGCGGGCCGGCCCTGCTCTACGCCGGCAGCAGCACGCTGAAGGTCGAGCCCTCGCCTTCGGCGCTCGACACCTCCAGGCGCCCGCCGGCGCGTTCCACGAGGCGCTTGACGATCGCCAGGCCGAGGCCGTTGCCCTCGAGCTCGCGCG
>JBAXRL010000540.1:0-2872 GCA_037131205.1 Actinomycetes bacterium
ATCCACGAGGTCCCCGGCGGGAGGCGCCGCGACCAGTCGGCCCGGCGCGAGTCGCGTCGCACTCGTAGCGGCAGCCCGCTCGCCACGCTGTCCTCACATCAGAGGGGCACCGAGCCGTCTGGCGTCGGGCGTCCCAAGCAGCAGCTCCTCGCTGCCTGCATCACCTCTGGCCCTCCTCACTCCGGCAGTACCTGCATGCGGGTCACGACGCTGCTCGTCGGCATGCGTGGCAAACTGCGTGAAGGAACTCAGTCTGAGGCCGCCATCCTTGAAGAGCGCCGCGACACGCTCGGACTTGAGGCAACGAAAGAGAGTCGGGGTGAACACGTTCCAAGGCGTGGTGAACTGAAGCGGTGAGCGCGCCACGATGGTGCGCCGCGGGAGGCGGTCAGCGCGCGCTACCGCTCTCAGCATTCCGGAGTGCAGCGGCGCCCTCGGACCCGCACCCCAACGTCACCGTCGAGCCCGGCCAACGTCAACGTTCCGACGGCATTGTCACCGCTGACAGCGCGTCGCCGGCCCGCTACGCTCTCACCCATGAACGAGCAGAACACACCGGCCCAGTTGCACGGCGAGAACGGCAACGCGCCCGCGAGCGCCGTCGCGGCGCACGCTGACGCAGTCGGACGTCACGACTCCCGTGCAGGAGACCCATGAGTGGCTGCTGCGCGGCACGCTTGTCGCGGGTACACTGTTCATTGGAGCGCGCGTCACCGAACTGCTACTCCAGGAGCCACGCATGAAGACCTCGTCACGCGCCGTGCCGCCGTAGGCGCCCGCACACCTCTCCCCCACTTCCCGATCACCAGCTTCACGCGGGTCGGCTCTGCGACGAGCTCGGCGATTCGATGCGCTTTCTCGATTCCCCTGGGGGAGCGGGGCGGAAAATCCGTCCATGACAACCGCTACGCTGTGAGCGCACACAGGTACCGCCACGAGGACAGTGGTAGGAAACACTTGCCAGGCAGGGAACGAACAGTGTGGTAGACCAAGGTGCGGCACATGGGCTCATCATTTCCGAAGTACATATACGATCCAATCCACGAGCTGATCGAGTTCGCGGACAACGACTGCGACAGGCTCCTGCTGGCGCTGATCGAGACCCGCGAGTTCCAGCGCCTGCGACGAGTCAGGCAGTTGGGGATGACGTCACTGGTCTTCCCCGGCGCCAACCACAGCAGGTTCTCTCACGCTCTGGGTGTCCTGGCGCTTACGCGGAAGTTCTTGCGGCAAGTGCGCAATCTCGGACGCGCTGTGCAGTGTGATCATCGCGCGATTGTCTTGTCCGCTGCGTTACTCCACGATATCGGCCACGGGCCCTTCTCCCACGTTTTCGAGAAGATTTCGGGGGAGTCGCACGAGAAACGCACCGCAGAGATCATCCTCGGCGACACCGAGGTGAACTCGGTGCTGGTGGGCTTTGGCATCCCGCACCTGCCGAGACGAATCGCCGCATTCTTCTACGAAGATGCTCCGGACATCGAGGAACCGGACGAGAATCGCGGGGGCGGCTGCAGCGACCCGCAACATGACCGCGTCCCCTCCTACCTCGTTCAGCTGGTGTCAAGCCAGTTGGATGCCGACCGCTTCGACTACCTGCTGAGAGACAGCCACTTCACGGGCGTCAACTACGGGAATTTCGACCACCGTTGGCTGATCGGGCATCTGGAGTTTGGTGATCCTCCGCTGGATGAGCGGCTCGTGCTGACGGAGAAGGCGAGGAGCTCCGCGGAGACCTACGTCTTCGCCCGCTACCACATGTACCGTTCCGTCTACTTCCACAAGACGACTCGCGCAGCTGAGACGATGCTGAGGCTTCTGTTCAAGCGCTTCAGCGAGCTCGCCGACAAAGACCCTGAAGAGGCAACCAAACTGGTCCCGGGCGTTCCTCAGGAGCTGGTTGCAGCCTTCACTGGCCAGTGTTCGCTCGAGGAGTACATCAACATGGACGATGACCTCGTCAGCATCTTCATGCGCCAGTGCGAGCAGTCAAGGGACGACATTCTCGCGAGACTGGGAGCAGGCCTCACGAACAGGCGTCTGTACAAGTGCATCGACCTGAGCGCTCACCACGTGGACGATCTCATGGCCATCAACGAAGCCAGGGATAAGTACCGCGACGAGCTCCGCGATGCGAAGAAGATTCCGGACTATTGGTTCGCGCAGGACAGTCCAGCCGACGCGCCGTATCGACCCTATAGTCCCACCAGCGACACGACTCCGCTCCTCATCAAGACGGCTTCTGGTACCGTTGAGCTGTCGCAGCTTTCGAAACCCGTGAGCGAGCTCACAAAGTACGCGTTTGACCGGTACTACTTTCCCGAAGATACGAGGGATCGAGTTTCCGCCATCTTCGACAGAATCCTGAGGTAGATCATGGACAGGATCCAGCACTTGGCTGCAGTCATGGCCAGCCATCACAAACGCACCGTGTCCGGCAGGGTCCGGCTCCAGAAGACGGTCATGCTGCTCCAGAGCTGTGGTCTGCCGACCGACTATGGTTTTCGCCTGCATTTCCGCGGTCCATACAGCGAGGAGCTCCAAGCCGACATGGCCCTCATGGAGGCTTACGGGCTCGTGGAGGAGCGCAGCGACCAGCTGGGCCGCAGCTACGAGTATGAGCTCCTCGACGACTCGTTCGCATACGACCTTGGTCGTCTTAAACCGGCCGTTGACTCGATTGAGCAGTCTGATGTCGCATCTCTGGAGCTGGCGGCAACCTATCAGGCGTTCCGCGAGCTGGGCGAAGAGCACGAAGCGGCGCTTGAGTCAATGCGTCGGAAGAAAGCCCGATCGTGGAGCAAGGAGCGAGAGAGCCGGGCGCTTGACCTGCTCAAGGTCATCGGGTTGCGCCTCGGCGATTTCTCACCGA
>JBAXRL010000541.1:0-2861 GCA_037131205.1 Actinomycetes bacterium
GCCTGCGCCCAGCGCGAGGTGGAGTCGGCCAGCAGGAGCACCTGCAGGCCCATCTGGCGGTAGTACTCGGCGATCGTGACGGCCGTGTACACGGAGGCCTCGCGGGCCGCCACCGGCATGGAGCTCGTGTTGCAGATGATGACGGTGCGCTCCATGAGGCTGCGGCCGGTGCGCGGGTCGGTGAGCACGGGGAACTCGCGCAGCGTCTCCACGACCTCGCCGGCGCGCTCGCCGCAGGCCGCCACGATGACCACATCGACGTCGGCGTGGCGGCTGGTGAGCTGCTGCAGGACGGTCTTGCCGGCGCCGAACGGACCCGGAATGCAGTACGTGCCGCCCTTGGCGACCGGGAAGAACGTGTCGAGGACGCGCATCTTGGTGACCAGCTGCTCGGTCGGGCGCAGCCTCTCCGCATAGCAGCGGATGGGCCGCTTGACCGGCCACCTCTGCAGCATGGCCACCTCGCGGCGCCCCCCGGCGGCATCCGTTAGCACGGCGATGCGGTCGCTGACGGTGTACTCGCCGGGGCCGGCGATCTCGGCGACTGAGGCCGTGCCGGAGACCCCGAACGGTGCCATGATGCGATGCTCGAAGAGCTGCTCGGTGACCACGCCGAGCGTGTCGCCGGCGCGCACCCGGTCACCTGTCGAGGCGCGCGGCGTGAAAGCCCAGGCGCGATCGCGCGGCAGCGCCTCGACCTGTTCCCCCCGGGGGAGGAAGAAACCGTGCCGTTCGGCGATCACGTTGAGGGGGTTCTGCAGGCCGTCGTACACCGTCGCCAGCAGGCCGGGCCCCAGCTCGACCGAGAGCAGATCGCCGGTGAGCTCGACCGGGTCGCCCACGGTGATGCCGGCGGTGCTCTCGAAGACCTGCATGTCGGCGTACCGGCCGCGCACACGGATGACCTCGGCGATGAGGCGCAGGTCGCCCTGGACGACGTAGGCGACCTCGTTCTGGCTCACGGACTCATCGAACTCGACGGTCACGAGGTTGCCGTTCACGCCCATCACTCTCCCGCTGCGCGCGCTCACAGGGCGCATCCCGCGAGGTTGTCCTCTACGATCTGCAGCGCCGTGTCGAGGCCGCCCTGCTCGCTGAGGGCGGCCCACTTCTCGACGAGGCGCAGCTTGAACGCGTAGGCGAAGACCGCCTGGACGCCGAACGCCGGCTGCGACGCGGCCTCGTCGAGCAGCGCCCAGCGATGACGGTCGAGGAGCATCTCACGCTCCAGCGGGTCCGCGACTGCCATGGCGCGCGCGGCCACTTCGTCGGCGCGCGCTTCGAACCCCGCCTGCGGGTGCGCGTCGGCCGCGTAGTCCACTCCGGCGCGCTGCGCGCGGATGCGCGCCAAGGCGCTTCGCAGCCGCGTCTCGGCGTCCACGAGGCGGCGCGCCTCAGGCGCGCGCACGTCCCGCGGCCGGTCTGCGACGATCGCCCGGAGATCCTCCCAGTGGTCCTGCCGCAGGACGCCGCCGCACGAGAAGAGCAGTTCGGCGGACGTGAACGGAGGGGCGCCCGCGAAGTCGAGATGGGGCAGGCTCGTCACCAGGTAGACGTACTCCACTCAGTCCTGCTCCCGGGCGGCCCGCGCGACGATCTCGCCGAGCGGGGGCTTGAGGACCGGGGCCAGCGCCTCGGCGAGCGCCGACAGGCTGAAATCGTGGTACAGGTTGTCGTCGACGAACGACACCTTGAAGCCCTTGTCGAGCCTCTCGTCGGCGCGCAGCGTCAGGCCCTGGTTCACGAGGTCGCGGTACTTCCGCATCACGAGCGCCGCGATGGCCTCGCGGTCTTCCGGGGCCAGCAGCACGTCGACGCGGCTCTCGTTCATGTCGTGGGCGGCATAGGCCTCCGCGAGACGCACCAGCATGTCGGCGACGACGTCCGGCGTGAGCGCCGTCGCCACGGTGTCGCGCAGGGTCTCGCGGAGGATCGCCTCGATGCTCTTCCGCAGCGCGAGCAGGAAGTCCCGGCCGGCCTGCTCGAGGGCCTTCTCGGCGCGCTCCCGGCTCGCCTCGGCGTCCGCCTCGGCTCCCCGCCGAAGTCCGTCGGCCTCGGCTTCGGCCTCGACCACGATGCGGCCGGCGCGTTCGTTCGCCGCGCCGATGATGCGTGCAGCCTCGACCTCGGCGCGCTCCACGCCCTCGTGCCGAATGCGGTCAAGCAGACTCTGCAGCTGTTCGTCCATGGGCATCCTCTTGCTCGCGGCGCACCGGCGGACGCGAGCCTCCCGCCGGCGCCCGCGACCATCCCCAGCCCAAGCCTACGCCACGGCCGCGGACCGCGGCAATCCGCTGCGCTGCAGGGAGGTGGTGTTGAGCGGCGCCGTCCATGGTGCTAGCGTGGCCCGGGCACATCTGGCGTGCCGCGCGCCGCGGCGTCTACGCGGCACCAGGTAACGGGGAGCGTACAGGCGTGGCACGCAGGAGGCAGCAGGACTCGCGCAGTCGCGTCGTCGGGATCGGCGGTCTCTTCGGCACGGCCTACGGATACGTCGGCACGTCCATCTACTTCGTCCTCGGCGGGATCGCCCTCTACGCGCTGGGCGTCACGCCGCTCCTGATCCTCATCGTCGGCCTGGTGTTCATCGTCACCGCGTGGTCGTACGCGGAGGGGTCGGCGGCCATGCCGGAGGCAAGCGGCGTGGCCAGCTTCGCGCGCCGCGCTTTCGACCCCATGACCGGCTTCATCGCGGCCTGGGCTCTGCTGCTCGACTCCATCATCCTGGTCGCCATCGCCTGCTCCTTCGTCCCGTACTACCTGGGAGTCCTCTGGCCGCAGCTGCAGGACTGGCCCTACGCCTTTGTCATCGGTATCGGCGCCGTCGCCCTGCTGGTCGCCCTCAACGTGCTCGGCCTGCA
>JBAXRL010000542.1:0-2859 GCA_037131205.1 Actinomycetes bacterium
TGCTCTGCGCCATGCAGCCCTTCGTCGACGACGTCTTCCAGATCTCCGGCTTCTCGGAGCTGTTCGCGATCGCCGCCACGCGCGAGGAGGCGCTCGCTCTCTTCGTCTAGCCCTCGCCGCGCGTGCGCCGAAAGCCGACCATGGTGATGTCGTCGTACTGCTCCGCGCCGGCCGTGAACTCGTCGACCGCCGCGCGCACGGCCGCCATCATGTGCGCGGCGCCGCCGTGCGGCCCGGCGGCGCTGAGGGCGGCCACCAGGCGCTCCTCGCCGAACATGCCGTCCCTGGCGTCCATCGCCTCTGTGACGCCGTCCGTGTAGAGCAGCAGGCCGTCGCCGCACTCGAGCCTGGCCGTGCCGACGCCGAAGGCGATCCGCGACGACACGCCGAGGCCGGCGCCGGCGGTCTGCGGCAGGGGCTCCACGCCGCCGCCGGCGCGCACGATGTACGGCGGCGGGTGCCCGCCGCTCGAATAGGCCAGCTCACCCGTCCTCACGTCGTAGACGGCGAAGAAGAGCGTGACGAACATCGCCGCGTCGTTGTCGCGGCACAGCGGCGCGTTGACGCGCGCCAACACCTCGTCGGGCAGGGGGGTGCGGTGGCCCACGGCGCGCAGAAGGGTGATCGTCACGGCCATGAACAGCGAGGCCGGCACGCCCTTGCCCGACACGTCGCCGATCGCCAGGCAGAGGTGGTCGTCGTCCAGCAGAAAGAAGTCGTAGAGGTCGCCGCCGACCTCGTGGGCCGACTCCAGTGAAGCGTGCAGATCGAACTCCTCGCGTTCGGGGAACGGCGGGAAGATGGCCGGCACGATGCCGAGCTGGATCTCGCGGGCGACGTTGAGCTCGCCCTCCATGCGCTCCTTCTGCACCCTCGTGACGCGCTCGCGCTCCTCGTTGCGGATGATGAGCACGAACACGCCCATGCCGATCGCGTTGACGACGATCATCGGCACGATGACCTCGCTGACGAGTGCGAGCGCCTTGTCGAAGGGCCGCGCCATCAGCAGCGTCAGGCCCATGTGCAGCGACTCGGTGAACAGCGCCAGGAGCATCGCCGCCCACACGGGAGCCAGGCGGCGTTTGAAGAGGAGGTAGACCACGCCGCCGGAGAAGCCCGCCGCCACCGTGGCCAGGGCGCAGGGCACGGCGGTGAAGCCGCCCATGGTGAGCCGCTGCGCGGCGCCGATGAGGCCGGCGCCGAGGCCGACGATGGGGCCGCCCAGCAGACCGCCGAGCGCCGGCCCCAGATCGCGCGTGTTGGCGATGCCGCCGAGGATCTCCACCCCCGCCAGGGTCCCCCAGATCGAGAAGGCGCCGAAGATGAGGATGAGGAACACGCGGCCCTGCCGGCTGAGGCGCCGGTCGAGCACCTGGCGATACAGGCGCGTGCGCGTGAACAGGTAGGCCACCATGATGATCACGGCCATGCTCTTGATGAGCTCGACGAACAGGTCGATGAACACCTGCATGGGGCGCCCCGTCGGCCGGTCTACCCGGCGTGCGGGTCGTGGGCGCGGATGTAGGCAAGCAGCTCGCGGGTGAGGTCGACCTCGACCTGGATGGCGTCGTAGTCGACCACCACGCCGTTGAAGTACTGCAGCACGAGCCAGTCGCCGGACGGGCCCCCGGGGATGAGCCCCGTGAACACGAAGCCCGCCTGCTCCAGTGCGGTGGTCACGATGTCGGTGCGGGGGGAGCCCAGGTTCAGAAACACGTCCATGACCTTGACGTCCTCGCGCCGCAGCCGGTGCATCTCGTCGTGGATGCGGCGCTCAAGGTCGCGTCCGTAGACGGGCACGCGGATGGTGGCCACCGAGCGGCTCGTGTTGACGGCCACGTGCAGCACGGAGGCTTCGGGGGCGCCGCCGGCGACCACGGCTTCGCCTCCGCCGGCGAACGTCGCCGGCGCGCCCAGCGCCTCGTAGATCCGCGCGATCATGTCGCGATGGCGCGTCGGGGCGTGCACCAGGGCCGGCGCCGGCGGCTTGAGGTACTTGAAGCCGACGATCACGGAGCGGCGCGCCCCCACCTCCTCGGCGATGCCTTTGAACGCCATGGTCGCCGGCGAGTAGGCGAGCAGAAAGGCGCAGTCGCCGAACCCGAGGCGGTGGCAGAACTTCTGCGTGAAGGTGTGCACGGTGACCTCTTCGATGAACATGCCGGCGAGTCCGCGGGCGAGCGCCTCCTGCGAGAGGTACTCGCCGAGCCGCCGGGCGATCGACTGGCCGCGGAACCTGGCCTTGGTGGCGACGATCGCCAGATCGGCGATCTCGCGGGTGTCGTCGGGAAAGACGAGGGCCGCGTGCCCGGCGACCTCGCCCTCGCGGGTGCTGGCGACCGCCGAGATCATGTCGCCGCTCTGATTGAGGGCGACGACGCGGTCGGGGTAGTACATGTGCTCGTTGACATAGGTGTACCGGTAGGCGTCGTAGATGCAGCGGCACACCTCGATGGCCTGCTCTGGCCGCAGTGGGCCGAGCTCGAGCTCGGCGCGCTCGGCCACGGGCACCGACTCCGGCTCCTCGATGGGAGCCTCCTCGGCCGGCGGGGCGCTGGTGACCGAGGCGCTTTCGAGGTACTTGACGAACACCGTCTCCTTGCCGCGGCTGCCGAGGTTGTGGAACTCGACGCGGTCGGCGATCTGCTGCATGAGAAAGCTGCCGAGGCCGGCGCCGGTCTGCAGTGCGAGGTCGGCGCCGGGGTCGTACTCCGGAGTCAGGGACGGATCGTAGGGCATGCCCTCGTCGTGCACCGTGATCTGCACGCCGGCGGGCACGCGCTCGCAGATGATGTCGAAGCTCGCGCGCTCGTCCGCGGCGAAGGCGCCGTGGACCACGTTGGTGACGGCTTCTTCCAT
>JBAXRL010000543.1:0-2859 GCA_037131205.1 Actinomycetes bacterium
CCCGACTGCATGAACAACCTGGCCGAGCGCGCGCTGGCGGCCGGCGCCTCGCACCTCTGGATCGTTGAGGAGGACACGGTGCCGCCGGCCGGCGTGCTCGACGCGATGCTGGCCGAAGGCGTCGACTTCATCGCCTGCGACTATCCGGTCGGGAGCTCCCATACCTGCTTCGGCTTCGACGACGACGGGCTTCTGTGGACGGGCTTCGGCTGCACACTCATCCGCGCCGGCGTGTTCGCCAAGTTCGCGCGCCCCTGGTGCGAGTGCAACCGCAGCACGGTCGTGGTGCACAGGGACGGTCTCGACTACTTCACGGCCGACGCACGCACGGTAGACCGTCGCGGCGGGCACGATGTGTCGTTTGGCGTGAAGCTCAAGGCCGCAGGCATCGAGCGCCACGGCCTCCGGGGATGGGAGTGCCAGCACCTGCGGCTCACGGAGTGGAACGCAGGCGCGACCGACAACGCCTGCCATGCCATCGTCTCGCTGCCGCCCATCCTCGACTCGTGGCCGAGCTACCTCGAGAAGCCGACCTGCACGATCGTCATCGCCTGCTACAACTACGGCGAATACCTCGCCGAGGCGATCGAGTCGGCGCTCGCGCAGACCCACCCCTGCGAGGTCATCGTGGTCGACGACGGCTCGATCGACGACAGCGCAGCCGTCGCCGCACGCTACCCCGTGCAGCTCATCCGCCAGGAGAACCGAGGGCTGCCGGCGGCGAGGAACGCCGCGATCCGGCAGGCCACCACCTCGCACATCCTCCCGCTCGACGCCGACGACGTGCTCCTGCCGACCTGCGTCGAGACCCTGCTCGGCGCCTCGCGCCACGCCATCGTGAGGTCTGTGACCAGGCTGTTCGGGGAGGAGGAGGGCACCTGGATACTCCCCGGCCCGACCGACCTCGCGGCGCAGATACAGATGAACCGCGCGCCGGCCTGCTCGCTGTTCCCGCGCCCCGCGTGGGAGCGCATCGGCGGCTACGACGAGGAGATGGTCCACGGCTACGAGGACTGGGACTTCGGCGTGCGGATGCTGCACGCCGGCTACCCGATCGAGACCGTGGAGACGGTCCAGTGGTGCTACCGCAAGCACGGCCCTTCCCTCGTGCGGCACGCAGCCGAGAGGCGCTCTGCGATCAAGGCGTACCTGACCGCCAAGTGGGAGGCGCTCGGCATCTCGCCTGGACCGGTGACGCAGACCGCACAATCGAGCCGACGCACCAAGACGAAGGGGGTACCTGTGTTCACTGTCACGAGCCGCGTTTACGGGGTGGCCCAGGACGGCCGCGTGGTCCTCATGTACACGCCCGGCATGATCATCCCCGACGAGGAGGCCCGGCGTGTGGGCCTGCTCCACGGTGAGGCCGCACCGGAGAACCCGGCCAGGGGCCTCACGATCAAGCCGCCTCGCGTCGCGGACGACGCCCCGAAGAAGTCCGTGCTACTCGTGCGCATGAAGCTCGCCGAGCTGCGCGCGCTCTGCGTGGCCGAGGGCATCAACGCCGAGGGCGCCAACACGCGCGCCGACTACATGGCCGTCATCGAGGCCGCGCGCCTCGCAGGCGCCAACGAGACGTAGGGAGGGACATGGCCACCCAAGACCCCACCGCCCCAAGGAAGAAGAGGGCGCTCAAGGAGTTCTGTGAGAAGTGGAACAAGGTCAACCCCGGCCACCTCATCGTGCGCCCGCCGGGCGTCGACCTCGACGCCACGATCATCGGCCCGCCCGCCCGCGAGTGGGTGGCGAGCATGCAGGCCGAGTGCCGCCTGCCGGTCACGCGCAAGTTCGACAAGGCGACCATGCGCAAGCTCCTGCCGCCGGGCATCCGCGGCGAGGTCATGGCCATCGCGCACAGCCAGCTCGGCGTCCATGAGTGGCCGCCCGGCAGCAACAGCGGCGAAGTACGCAAGTACCTCACGGCCGCGGGCTACCCATGGGCTGGCGCGTGGTGCGTGAGCTTCATCTACTGGACGCTCCTGCAGGCAGGATTCCGGCGCGACCATCTGCCGCAAGGTGCGGCAAGCACGCCGAACTGGGCGACGCACGCCAGAGCCCACGGCTGCACGAAGCCCATCGGCCTGTCCCTGCTCGGCGACATCTGGCTGTACGAATGGGGCAACGGCGACGGGATGCTCGACCACGGCGCGTTCTGCGACGACCCGAACCCGAGGAACGCGACCGGCCTCAGCCTTGACGGCAACGTCGGCGACTACGGCGGGTCGGTCACGCAGGTGGCACGGCCGGCGGGGAGCATCGCGGTCTGCATCGACCTGGTCAAGCTCCACAACCTGAGGTGATGTAACTCTCGTGACGAAAGAGGGAGATAGACGATGACCGACGAAAGGCCGCTCGGCCGCCCCCAGATCGGCGAGCCCGACGACATCCCGGTGGACGAGGTCGAGGACGATGAGCCGCGCGGCATCATCAGCCTCCTGAAGGGCATCAAGAACTACCTGCGAGCGGGCCTCGCATTCGACGGCGATCCGGTGACGGCCAGCAACCCGCTGCCGGTCGACGTCAAGGGCATCGTCGCCGACGTTGACCTGGACATTGAAGCGAGTGATCTCGGCGCCGGGGCTGCAGCGTCCGCGATGGGCAATGGCGTGACCCAGCACCTCGACAACGGCGCTGGCAAGCGCGTGGCTGCGCTCGGTGACGCCAGCGGGCACCAGCAGGTTGACGTGCTCACCGCCCCGGCCGTGCGCGCCCTGACCAACGCCGACGTGGTCACAGCCGAGGTCTCCAAGGACGCCGTCATGGGCACCACCGCCGACGGTCCGTCCACAGACGCCGAAGACACTACGGTGCGCACGGGCATCAGCCTGTGGAAGGGCATCAAGAACTACCTGAAGACGC
>JBAXRL010000544.1:0-2846 GCA_037131205.1 Actinomycetes bacterium
AGGGCTACTGGAAGAACCTCAGCCCGGTGAAGAAGGTGTGGGGGATCTACGAAGAGGTCGGCGCCGGCCTGGACGCGTACACCGGGCCCGGGGCCTTCTGAGGCCGATGGGCGCGCCCGGAGAAGCGGGCGCCGCGCCGCGGGCGCTCGCCGCCCTCAGCGCACCGTCACCCTGAAGCTCGCCGAGCCGCTGCCCCCGTCGTCGTCGCGCACCGTCACGACGACGGTGTAGCCGCGGCCGCGGCCGCGGGGGAAGCGGTGCGCCAGCGTGAAGGTCTTGTCGGCGCGCAGGGCCAGCGCCGTGCGCGCCGAACCGTCGCCCCAGTCCACGGCGCCGGTCCATGTGTCGGCGCCGGGGTCGGCGAACGCGCCGAGGCGCGTGAGCAGCGCACCTCCAGCCACGTTCGCCGCGCCCCCGGCGCGTACCCGGGGCGCCACGTTGATGACGTCGACGGCGACGCTCGCCCCAGACGTGCAGGCCAAGTCGCTGGTCACGGTCACGGGCACCCGACAGGTCCCATCGTCGAGCCAGGTGTGCGCCAGCTCGAACGACTTGTCTTGGTCGAGCTTCAGCGGCTCCGGGCCGACGCCGTAGTCCACCGTCGCCGACCACGCCGAGCCGCTCTCGTCGACGAACGAGCCCGCGGCCGTCCATGCGTCGCCCTCGAGCGCCATGGCGGTCGCCGGCAGCGACACCGTGAAGACCTTCGCCACGAGATAGCGCGAGTCCACCACCTCGAAGTCGCTGCCCTTGACCGCGCGGATGGCGCTCAGCGCCTCGTCGTCCCAACGCGGATCCGGGGCGCCGCCCACAAACCAGTCGGCGCCGTTGTCGGCGACCATCATGCCGTAGGTCTTGAGCGCCTGCAGCACCACGCGCAGCTCCGCGGGAAAGCCGCTGATGTCGAAGCTTGCCTTGAGCCGCAGGCGCAGCCCCATCGGCGGCAGGTCCGGATCCGTCTCCTCACTGGCGAAGTGCGTCGCCGGATAGACGTAGGCGCGCTGCGTCGTTTCGACCGTGAAGCGCAGCGCGTGGTCGATCACGCCTTCCTCGACGGCCTCGTCGTAGCGCACCAGGCCCGGCAGGATCGGCAGGCCGGCCGCGTCGGCGGACGTCCAGCCGTCGGGGCGCAGGGCGTTGCTGGTGAGGTCGAAGACGGCCCCCGAGCCGGCGTGCCAGTGATCGCCGTCCCTGTGCGCGTCGTAGACCTCGTAGAGCAGCTGATTGTCGGCGTCCAGCACCAGAACGTGGCGGTCGCCGTCGTCGAAGGGTCCGCCGGCGCCCTCGACCGGAGCGTCCGGCGGGATCGGGTAGGGGCCGGGGTCGCTCTCGTCGGGGTAGTAGAAGTCGATGGTCACTTTGGGCTGGTCGCCGGGGACCACCACGTAGGGAATGCCGATGGGGGCGCCTTCCCACACTGTGCCGAAGTCGGGGTGCAGGCCGGCGCCCGGCGCCATGTGCGCGATGTAACCGTCGGAGTTGGGATCGAGCGGCAGACCATCGACGCGCGCGTTCCACGGGTTGTCGGGGGGCAGCAGGAGGAAGGGGATGGGCGCGTTGGCGCCGTACTCGCCGGCTCCGGCCGCGGCGGGGAGCGCGCCCGCGGTCAGGGCGACGAGCAGCAGCGCCGGCAGGGCGCCGGCGAGAAGGGCGAGCAGCGGCCGTCGGAGCAACGTGTCCACACCCCCGGTATCGGCCGCGACGCGCGCCTCCTGAGCCGCTTGTGTCGCCCAACCGGGCCACGGCGGGCGCGAGCAGCGGGACCGGCTGCGCCCGCCCGCCGCCGAGCCCGACGCGTCAGCCGGCGACCTCGACGCGGTTGCGGCCGCCATCCTTGGCTCTGTACAGCGCCCGGTCGGCCCGTGCGAAGAGCTCGTCGGGCGTCTCGCCGGGGCTGTGCTCGGCGACTCCGAAGCTGGCCGTCACCGTGCCGACGGAGGCGTGGTCGTGGGCGGCGGCGGCGGCGCGCAGTCGCTCCGCCAGATGCGCCTCACCGTCGGCGGTCACGCCCGGTGACAGCACCACGAACTCCTCGCCGCCCCAGCGCGCCAGGCTGTCGGTGGCGCGGATCCCGGCGCGCAGAAGGCCGGCGAGAGTGACGAGCACCTGATCGCCGGCCTCGTGCCCGTACGTATCGTTGACGCGCTTGAAGTGGTCGATATCGAGGATGAACAGGGACAGGGGGCGCCCGTAGCGCCGTACGCGCTCGAGCTCGGCCAGCGTCAGTTCGTTGAACTTGCGCCGGTTAAAGGCGTCGGTGAGTGCGTCCGTGGTGGCGAGCTTCTCAAGCTGCACCTTCTGCGCCTCCAGGAGTGCGTTGCTCGCCTCCAGTTTGGCGCGCGCCTCGTCGAGAGCCACCACCATGCTGTTGAACGCCTCCGAGAACTCACCCATGAAATCGACGCGCTGGGTGAAGTCGCCGGCCGCCACGCGCTGCGTCTGCCAGGTCAGGTGGCGCAGCGCCGCGTCGAGATTCTTGAGCGCGCCCGCCATGCTGCCTCTGGCGGACAGAGGAGCCTGCTCCAGATCGCCTTGGGAAACGGCCAGCGTGAAGCGGTAGAGGTCGGCGAGCTCGTTCAGCAGCTCGCCGAGCTCGGCGTTGCCGTCAAGCCCGGCGGGCAGCGCGGCGCGACGTCCGCTGCGCAGCGTCGCGCGGATCGCCGCCAGCGCCTCCGCGAGAGCCGAGTCGTCCCCGACCGGGCTCACTCCGCTGCGACCTCGGCGGTGAACCGGCAGGTGCGATCGCCGGTGCACCAGCAGTCGACTTCCTTGACCACAAAACGGCGCCCAGTGTAGCTCTCGAGCAGCGCCGCGATGAAGCCCTCGTCGTACACGCAGATGGACTC
>JBAXRL010000545.1:0-2845 GCA_037131205.1 Actinomycetes bacterium
AGAGGATCGGCAGGCGCTTGGCCCGCGAGGACGTCACGAGCGAAGGGGTGGCGGAAGCCATTCGCGAGGTCAGGCGGAGCAAGGCGTGAGAGTCGTTCTGGACACCAATGTCTTCATCTCCTCGTTCTTCGGCGGCGATCTCAGAGCCGTCATCGATCTCTGGAAGACTGGCCGCCTGACGCTCTGCCTCTCGCAGGACATCCTGGATGAGTACATTGAAGTGCTCCGGCGCCTGGGTCTCGACAGCACTCCGGAGCTTGATGAGTTGCTGTCGCTCTTTGCCACGGGAGCCCATATTCTCTTCACGATCAGGACGCCGGAGGTCCGCGTGGTCGCCGATCCCGACGACGACCGCTTCGTCGCCTGCGCCATGGCTTTGAAAGCCGCATACATCGTCACCGGCGACAAGGCTCTTCTCGACGTACACGGCTACGAAGGAATCGACGTCGTGACGCCCCGGGCATTCCTCGACATCATGAGAGATTCGGCGCCCTGATCCGTGCGTTGCGGCGATGCAGCGCTTCGCACCACGAGTCGGCTGGAGCGTGTGGTCACGCCGTGCTTCACAGCTCCTTCTTCTTGAGCCGCGATCTCCAAGTCTCCGGTTCTCTGCCCAAATGCATGACTGCCACGATGAGAAGGATCTCTTCCCTGGCCTGGTAGATGACTCCATAGGGGAATCTGTTGGTCCTGCAACGGCGAGTACAGGTTGACAGCTTTGGCCAGGCGTCGGGGTACTGGACTACTCGTTCGAGTGTCCTCTTCACTTCCGCTGCAAACTCATAACCAAGACCCTCGCTCTGGGCGTTGTAGTAGGAGATAGCCTCGACCAGTTCGTCTTTGGCAGGCGGAAGAAAGGCAATCTTCATCGATAACTGCTGTTCTCAATCTCGGTGAACACGTCTCTTGCCGGGATTGCGGTCATTTCACCGCGTTCGAAAGCAACTACTCGGTCTTCTGCTTCTTGAGCCCACAAGGAATCAATGGTCCCCCTGGATGGGAACTCAAAGCTGGTGAGAAGCCTCTCCACCAATGCGGCCCGCTCCAGCGGTGGTAGCTCCAATGCGTTCGCGAGTATGTCGTCCACATGTCTTGGCATATGTCACCGCCTCCTCAAGGTTCATGATCTGACGCTGGTTCGCCACTCTCGCAAGAAGTGCTCCACTCATTCGACGATGTCAAGACGTGCTCCAACGGTCACCATGGCTTCACGATACCGGCAAACCCGGCGATGCGCGAGAGTGACGAACCGCGTCCCGGGTGGACGTATGCGGCTGCGTGAGGGTGACATCAGCCTCGGCGACGCGGGCGGCGAACACGGCCTCGGCGACATGCTCGCCCTCGCGAACCATCCTGGAACAGTGCTTCGCGTTCTTCGTCTCCTCGCCCGAAGACCAGCGTGGACGCCCCACAGCACATTCGGTCGCCTGTCCGCAGGCGCGCCCCGCAGAAGGACCACCGAGCGCTGGGCCTTGGGCGGCGGGACGGCTCGGCGCATGGCGAATCGCTCGATACCATCGAGAGCACACCGCTCCGTTGAGATCGAGCCTCGCGCAGCGTCGGCGCCAAGCGTTGCCAAAGCCGAGGCGGCGACGCGCATCATCAAGAACGACAGAGCGCTTCGAGTGTCCGACATCTGATCGGTGATCGGTCTGAAGGAGCAGTGGAGTCCACAGCGATCGATCAGCGGCCGCTCACGTACTCATAGGCGCCGATGTCATAGCCGCCTCCCTGCGGCCTGGTGGTTCCTTCTATGTCGGTCTGGAGATCGACTGCCGTGCCGGCATCTATCGCTGGGGAAGCGGCGAGGAGGTGATAGTCATTCTCTCCGGCAAAGAGCGGATCGCAGAACAGGTTCCCCTCGCCCTCCCTCTGGAACCTGTTGTCGATTGAGTACGTCATGACCCATTCGCTGCAATCATCGAACGGGATGATATCGCTATCGAACAAGATGCTGTTCGTGATGGTGACTCTGGAGCTATCCCCACCTACTATCCTATTCCCGACAAACGTGTTGTTTATGATTTGGGGCTGCGCGCAGTTTGCAAAGATGGCTCCACCCGAATTGTTGGCGAACACATTGTTCGTGACTTGCGGATAGCAGTCCAGGATCATTGACAGCCCCCCTCCTTCAGTGTTCGAGACGTTCCCGACGATCATGTTCCCGTCAATGATCGCGTGGCAGGAGTCATCCAGCTGGATACCGGCGCCCACAGAATCCTCGGTGTTGCCCGAGACAAGGTTACCCTTGATGACAGGCTGGCTGTAGTGATCAACAAAGATGCCTCTGCTGCTGTTCTCTTCGATCCTGTTGTCGCTTACCAAAGGATGAGACCACCACATGAATATGCCGCTTTGTCTGTTGCGCGTGATCGCATTGTCACTGAGAACAGGCGAGGCCCACCGCATGACGATGCCGCCCAGGTTGTCACTTATGGTGTTCGCTATGATGAGGGGAGCAGTCGCCTGTCCTCGAGGTTCCGGCGGGCTGATCTGGATTCCAGGACTTTGCAGACCCGAAATGACGTTTCGGACGATCGTCGGGCTCGAACACGAGACGTGAATCCCTGAGCGACCCGAACTGTTCCTTATCGTGAACCCTTTCAAGGCCGCATCCTTGGGTTCACCGCGAGTGAACGCCACTGTCGGTGCCGGTCCGTTCCCTTCGATGATCGTCGCGCCGACGACGCTTGCACTCTGGGGATCTTCACTCCTGACGGTGATCCGTTTGCCCTGAAAATCAAGGTTCTCTTTGTACGATCCCGGCGCAACGACGACCGTATCCCCATCCGCCGCGGCCCGAATGGCTCCTTGAATGGTTCCGTACTTGCGCGGGACCGGCAAG
>JBAXRL010000546.1:0-2840 GCA_037131205.1 Actinomycetes bacterium
CGGCGTCGTCCCTGGACGCGCAGTTCGAGGGCCTCGACGATCTGGCCGAGGACGCGGAGGTCGAGGCGCGCCTCGCGGAGCTCAACAAGCCGGCGGGCGGGCCTGCCTGAACGAATGCTCGTGCGGGGCGGGCGCGCGGGTAAGCGCGCCCGCCCCGCACGGGCGATGCGCCCGGTCCTCGCGCCTGACCCGCGCGAGGCCGCGGGCGCGGGGAAGCGCGCCCGCCGCTGACGCCCGCAGCCCCGCCGGCCGCACGGCGGCCACCTCGATCACGACGCGTCTGGGAGACGAGCTTTGGATATCCTCTCCGGCCTCACTCTGGCGGCGCCCGCCGGCGTCAACGCCTACATCCCGCTGCTCGCGGTGGCGCTGGCCGAACGCATCGGCTGGCTTCATCTCTACGAGCCGTACGACGTGCTGGGCGCGTGGTGGGTGATCGCCATCATCGCCGTGCTGCTGACCGTGGAGGTGATCGCCGACAAGATCCCGGCTGTCGATCACGTGAACGACGTGATCCAGACCGTGGTGCGGCCGGCGGCCGGCGGGCTGCTCGCCGTGTCCGCTTCGGGGCACGGCTCCGTCAGCCCGGTGGTGCTGCTCGTGGCCGGCGTGCTCATCGCCGGCGGCGTGCACGCCGTCAAGGCGACGGCGCGACCGGTGGTCAACGTCTCGACGGCGGGCGCCGGGGCGCCGGTGGTCTCGACCCTGGAGGACATCGGCGCCGTGATCGTCACCGTGCTGGCGCTCCTCGTGCCGGTGCTCGCCGCAATCGTGATCATCACAACGGTCGTCCTGGCGATCGTCCTGATCAGACGCTGGCGGCGGCGCCACCGCGCTGCCGAAGGCAGGGCGTAGGGGCACGGGCCGAGTTGCCTCGGGGCCTCCGACTCCGTGCGATAGGCGGCCTCGAGCTTGTTGCCCCGGGGATCCTCGAAGAAGACGGCGTAGTACCCGTCGCTGTACTCCGGGCACGCCCTGGGGCCGCTCTCGAGCTGGTCGCGTCTCATGGCCGCTTCTCGACCGCGGCCATCACCTGGTCGCGTTCGCCGGGCGTCAGCACAGCGAAGAACGGAGAGCTCTGCCGCAGGCGCTGGGCTCGAGAGCTCGTCGAGACAAGGAGGTTCCTCACGCGCTCCGGCGAGTAGGCCTCCAACAGCTGCCTCCACTCGGCGATGTCGCCGCTCGCTGTCCCTTGGCCCTCGTTCATGAGGCGGTCCAGGTGCCTGATCGCGCGCCTGATCAGGGAGGGATCTGAGCGGATCGACTCCGCAACACTCCCGGCGATTCGCAGCGAGCGTTGGTCCGCCTCGGTGTGCGTCTGGGGCCGCCGCCGATCGATGGAGCTGGTGTCCGCGTCGGTCCCCCACAGGAACACAGCGTCCGGCTCCGGCGTGGGGGCGTCGGCACGAGTGAACACGGCCACTTCGATGATCAGATCGAGCTCCTTCTCGAGCGCGATCAGCCGAGCACGTAGCTCCTCGTGGACCCAGGAGATCGCCCTGCCATCCGCTACCGCGCTGACGTCCACGGGCTCTGCCATGCCGAGCGGAAGGCGCTCCATCCAGGCAGCGCGGATCTCGGGCAGAGCTACCGCGCTTTGCAGACGCGCGAGCAGCTCGTCGTAGCGCTGCTGCTCCCGAGCGAACAGGTGACGCAGGGCCTGGATGAGTGCCTGATCCTCGTTCAGACCCCACTTCTGCGCACGTCCACTGCCGACGCGCTCGACGAGGCCGGACTCCGCGAGCCGTCCCAGTGCCTTGCGGGCCCCTGCGGGGGTGAGCCCGGCGAATCTGGCCGCATCGGCGACGCCCAACGGCATCTCGACTTCGTGGACCAGGACGCGAATGAGGCGCACATGAGCAGCTGAGCCGAAGATCTCGTCCAGCGGGTAGCGCACGGCGCTTCGCTGTATGCCTATCGGGCGCATTGCCGAAACTTCCATTTGCAGTAGACAGCTATAGTTTGCAATTGGTAACTATAGTATCCACTTCTAGAATTGTCCAGACAGCGCGCCGGTCAGCCGTATCGGCAAGAGCTGCAGTAGTTGAGTGTGGTCTCCTTGCGGTGGAGATGCGTGTTCGTCAGCTATGGTAGCGTCCGCTGAGGCTCACGACGTCGGCTGCATGGAGTTGAAGCTCCGGCAAACAGGGCTGGCCTGACCCCGTTGTCCGACCCTCGGAGTTCTCATCCGCACGCCGGCCCGTCTATCATTCCCCTGCGGACAAACGCGCGGCGGGGCTCAGTCTCTCGCCGTGAACGACCTGAGGAGGCCGACACGTGGGCAACGCAGCGAAGTTCTACATCGACGGGCGCTGGACCGAGCCCGCCGCGCCGGGCGACAGCTTCGCCGTCGTGAACCCTGCGACGGAAGAGGAGGTGGCGCGGGTGGCCGCCGCGTCGCCTGCCGACGTGGACGCGGCGGTGTGCGCAGCCCACCGTGCCTTCGCGACCTACAGCCGCACGAGCCGGGAGGAGCGCCTCGAGATCCTCCGGCGCGTGCTCGAGGCGTATCAGAGGCGGATCCCCCAGATAGCGGCCGCGATGACGACCGAGGTCGGCATCCCGCGCGGTCTGGCCGAAGGCGGGCAGGTGATGTCCGGCGTGACGCACCTGCGCACGGCTGCCGCGGAGCTCGCGGACTACCCCTTGGAGGAGGACTGGGGCACCACGCGCATCGTGCGCGAGCCCGTGGGGGTCTGCGCCCTGCTCGCGCCGTGGAACTGGCCCATGAACCAGGTGACGGCCAAGGTGGCGCCGGCGCTGGCCGCCGGCTGCACCATGGTCCTCAAGCCGAGCCGGCTCGCCCCGCTCTCGGCGCTGCTCTTCGCGGAGGCCGTCGA
>JBAXRL010000547.1:0-2831 GCA_037131205.1 Actinomycetes bacterium
GCAGGTCGGCCGCCTTGGCCGCCGGCAGGCCGGCGGCCGGGTCGACGTCGAAGTGCGTGACGACGTCCTCCGGCGACTGCGCGTACCAGGCGTCCGGCGGCGGCCCTGCCTGCGACGTCGGCGGCGCAGAAGCGGGAGCTGAGTCTGTTGTGGCCATGTTCACCCTTTCCGTGACGTCTGGGCCGAGGCGGCGCCGGTGGACTGCGTCCGCGGCGCCCGCAGCCATTCTATGTCGTCTCCCGCGGCGCGGTCGATGATGCGGCAGCTCCCGATCGTCGAGACCCGGCCGACGCCGGCGAGCCGTGAGCGCAAAGGGCGGCGTCATCTCGCGGCGAACAAGCCCGCGAGGGCCGGCGCCGAGGAAAGGTCACCATGAGCGATGAACCACACGGGCAGTCCGTGGACGACGCCACCGCGCGGCGCGAGTGGTACGCGCTCCCCCTCGACCGCTTCAGCGCCTTCTCCGACGGCGTCTTCGCCATCGCCATCACGCTGTTGGTGCTCCAGATCAGCGTTCCCCATGAAGGCGTTCGCCTGCTGCCGGCGCTGCGCGATCAGTGGCCCGAGCTCCTCGGCTACTACATCAGTTTCGCGTTCATCGGCGGTCTCTGGATCATGCACTCCGGAGTGACCAGGTTCATGAAGCGCGGGGACACGGTGGCGTACGCGCTGAACCTGCTGCTGTTGCTGTTCGTCGGGCTACTGCCCTTCGCCACGGAACTCATGGTCACACACCTGACCGGGGCGGACGCCAGGGTCGCTGTGCTCATCTACGGTGTGGACCTGCTGTTCGCCTCGTGCGTGCTCAGCCTTCTCATCCTCTACCTCGCGCAGGAGCCGGGCTTACTGGTGGACGACCTCGCCGAGAGCCCCCTGAGGCGCGTCACCCGACAGCGCTGGACGGCGATCGGCGTGAACCTCCTGGCGATCGCCGTGGCACTCGTGGCGCCGCGGGTCGCCGTCGGCCTGTACCTCGTTGAGACCACCCTTCTGCTGATCATCCCGCTCCTCGGTCTGCGCCGGCATCGGCGCCGAAGGAGCGCCGCGTAGGCGTCGGGCCGGCGACTGCGCCGGTCGTCTCATCCAGCAGCCCGTTCGCGAGCAGCAGGTCCACGGTCCGCCGCACCTGCCGCTCGCTCCAACCGTGCCAGTACATCCGTGCGGCGAGGCCGTCGAGGTCGTGCCGGCCGGCCGTCACGAGCTCGCCCAGCGTGCGCAGGGACGCGTCGCCTTTGACGCAGTGCGTGGCGTGCGCCGCCGTGAGCTCGAGCCGGCCGTCCGCGTAGGCGCAGACCACGTCCGCGCGGAGGCCGACAGGCGAGCCGGCCGGCCACGTCGGCGGCATGTGCTCGGCGATCATGCGCCGCAGGCTGCGACCCAGGTCGTCGGCGCCGTCGAAACGCTCCTCCGCGAAGACGATGGACCCGTGCGGTCGACGCTCGTCCGCGGGGCATGGGCTCAGCAGAGAGACCCGGCGCTCGGTCATGCTGATGAGAAACCCGCTCAGGCACGCGGACGTGCCGGGGCGCGCGGGAGAAGCGGCACTGAGGGCCACACCGTGAGGCTCCCGGGCACGTCCCGCCTCGAAACGGCGGGTGCCCCCCTCCACGTGCAGCACGAGATGGACGAGCAGCAGCTCCTGCGGCGTGAGCTCGCGGTAGAGCCGCCGCAGCATCGGCACGGACAGCACCGAGAAGCGGTTGCGGGGAGCGCCCCGGCGCAGCGACAGGTCAAGCAGCGCTCGCGTGCGCGCGGGGTCGGCGAGCGCCATGGCCGTGGTCGTCTGGGGGAACTCCCCGAGGACCTCGTGGAAGTCGCCGGCGAAACGCTCGTAGTCGGGGTTGTCGAAGGGCTCGGTGGCCCAGTAGCAGCCGCCCTTGGCGGCCGCCGGCCCGACGACGTCGCCGACGACCGCCAGGACCTCGCGCCAGAGGCGGGCGTTCTGCGACGTGTAGCCGAACACGTCGGTCAGCGGCGCCGCCGCCATCGAGCAGAACCAGCAGTGCCGGCTGCACCCGCTGGAGAGCTCGAAGGCGACGGGCGCGTGCAGCAGCCCGCGCGCGTTGGCACGCGCGAGCTGGCCGTCGCAGCGCGCCATCTGGCGCCGGCGCCAGGCGCGCAGCGCCGGGTCGGCGATCTGCTCCTCGCGCACGCAGGCGCCGTCCCAGACACGCTGCGCGAGCCGCAGGAAGGCGGCGGGCTCGCCGCCGTCGCCGTCCGCCGCGTCCGGCGGCGTGCCGGCGGTCGGCTTGTCCTCCGCCAGGCCGACCGCCGCCCGCAGGCCCGCCGGGCACTCGAGCCGGCGCTTGAGGGCGGCGGCGCGCGACATGGCGGCCGCCCAGTCCGGCGTGTTCAGCAGCCGGGTGGCCTCCTCGTCGCCGGCGAGCTGGGCGGCGAGCAGCGCGCGCAGCTCGCCGAAGGCGCGCGCGGCAGGCGCCGCGAGGGCGGCCCTCGAGCCCACAGGCTCAGCCTCCTACCTCAGAGCGGACCCTTCAAGAAGGCCTGGTCCTGCCCGCCGCCCTGGAAGCCGTAGGCGGCGTCACCCAGGCCCATCATCCCCATCCCGATCATGGCGCCGTCCACGCCCTCCACGGCGTCGTCGGTGAGCTCGACATCGAACCCCACATCCGCGCCCTGCGCCGGCAGCACGAGATGCACGGCCTCGGGCGTGTCCTCGACCACCACCACCGACACGCCCTCGGGCACCTCGATGCCCGCCTCGCCGGCGAGCGTCCCCCTGGGGTCCGCGCGCAAGCGCCCGCGCAGCTCGTCGTCGGTACGGGCGCGCGCCAGCAGATGGTGCAGAGCCTCTCTCCATGAATCGGCCATCG
>JBAXRL010000548.1:0-2828 GCA_037131205.1 Actinomycetes bacterium
GCTCACAAGGTGGCGTTCTCCCTCACGCAGGTGGAGGGGGCGGGGCTGAGCCGCGGCCGTGAGCTCATCGGCGCGCGCCTCGCCTGGTCGGGCTTCGGCTACTCCGTGGCCCC
Source organism: Actinomycetes bacterium (assembly GCA_037131205.1). Classification (GTDB taxonomy): domain Bacteria; phylum Actinomycetota; class Thermoleophilia; order UBA2241; family UBA2241; genus CAIXSE01. Next base: position 114 of record JBAXRL010000548.1, read on the forward strand.
GGGGCCGGGCAGCTTCGCCCACGAGGTACGCATCGAGAGGACGTCATGACTTCGGTGCTGCTGATCTACCCGTTCTTCCGCCGCCGGCTCGACCGCTCGCGCTTTCGCTTTCCGCCGCTGGGCGTCGCCTACGTCGCCGCCTCCTTGCGGGAGGCGGGTCACGCTGTGCGAGTGCTGGATTGCACCTTTCTGAGCCGCGACGAGGCCGCGCGCCTGGCGCTGGCGGCGCGGGCGGACGTCGTGGGCATCTCCTGCATGGCCACGATGGAGGAGGACGCCCGCTGGTTTGCCGAGCATCTGCGCGGCCACTGCAGTCTGCTCGTCGCCGGCGGCCCGTTGCCCACCTGCGATCCCGACGCCTTCCTGGAGCACTTCGACGTCGTCGTGCGCGGAGAGGGCGAGCAGACGATGCTGGAGCTCGTCGAAGCCCACGAGGCCGGCGCCGACCTCGGCGCCGTGCCCGGCGTCGTGTGTCGGCGCGCGGCGGGCACGCGCGCGCACGGCGCAGCCGAAGGCGCGGCGTCCGCCGCGCCCCCGCGCCCATTCTCCGGCGATCTCGACGCGCTCGCCTTCCCCGCGCGCGACCTGCTCCCCAACACGCGCTACATCGCGTTCGGCCAGAAGAGCTACGGCTACTCCATCACGACGGTGATGAGCACCCGCGGTTGCCCCTTCGCCTGCGAGTTCTGCAGCAACGTCGTGTTCGGACAGTCGTACCGCGAGCGCTCCGCGGTGAACGTCGTCGACGAGATCGAGGAGGCTCTCGCCCTGGGCTACGAGCGCATCTCGTTCGCCGATGACGTGTTCACCCTGAACGCCCGCCGCGTGCTCGAGATCTGCGCGGAGATCCGTCGCCGTCAGCTCGGCTTCGCCTGGGAGTGCCTGGGTCGCGTCGATACCTTCGACCACGCGACCGCCGCGGCGATGAAGGACGCCGGCTGCTTCCGCGTCTTCTTCGGCATCGAGTCCGGCAACGACGCCATCCTGAAGCTCATGAACAAGCGGATCACGACGGCGCAGGCGAGGAGCGCCGTGGAAACGGCTCATCGCGCCGGGCTCGAAGTGGGAGCCTTCTTCATCCTCTGCTACCCCGGCGAGAGCGACGACACGGTGCTCGACACGCTGCGCTTCGCCACCTCGCTGCCGCTCGACTACGCCGGTCTGACGATGCCCTACCCGCTCCCCGGCACCGCCCTTCTCGAGCGGGTCGGCGAGCGCGTCACGCGCCCGTGGCGCCCGCAGGAGGCCCTGCTCGTGAGCCACCTGCTGACGTATGAAGGCGACTTCTCGGCGCTGAAGATGCGGTTCGCCCTGTACAAGGGCCGGGCGCAGTTCGAGATGAGGCGGCGGCTGGGGAGCTTCGCGCCCGCCGCCCTCAAGCTGTTCGAGGGCCCGACCGACCGGCTCTTCCGGCGGCTGAAGTAGAGACCGTCCTACTCCCCCGCCGCCACCGGCTGCCGCCGCGCCGCGAACGCGCTCATCGTTTCGTCGACCCGGCGCCGCAGCCAGCTCTCGTCGATGTCTGACGGGAAGACGAACGTGACCTCGTTCTCGCGCGTCCAGTCCTTGCCTTCGTCCGGCGCGCCCAGACGCTCGAACAGCTTGGACCCCGGCAGCGGCATGGGCACGTTGAACGAGATCTCGTCGAGAGGTAGCGCCAGCGCCAGCGCAAACGTCTGCTCGATGGCGGCGACGGTCTCGCCCGGGTAGCCGACGATGAAGAACGCGGCCACCTCGATGCCGGCCTGGCGATACAGCTCCGCGGCGCGGGCGCCCTGCTCCACCGTCGCCTGTTTGTGCATCAGGTCGAGGGTGGTCTGGCTGCCAGACTCCAGGCCGAGGTAAACGCGCCGGCAGCCCGACTCTTTCATGAGGCGCACCGTCGCCGGCGTGATCCCATTGGCGCGGGAGAGGCAGCTCCAGCTCATGCCCAGAGCGCTGATGCGCCGGCAGAACTCCGTGAGGTAGGGCTCGTTGAGCGTGAAGGTGTCGTCGGCGATCCACAGGCTGTCGTAGCCGAGGCCGCGGATCTGCGCGATCTCCGCGAACACGGCGTCGAGGTCGCGGCGCCGCACGGCGTTGCCGAAGATCGGCTTCGAGCAGAAGTCGCAGCCGTAGGGACAGCCCAGCGTCAGGATGATCGAGGTGGTCTTCGACCCGTTTCTCCGCAGCCACTCCTCCTGATAGGCGGCGTGATCGAAGTCGCTCCTGTCGGGCAGAGGGAACGTGGCCAGTTCGCTCTCTGAGTGGTGCACCGTCGGATTGTCCACCCGCAAGCCGTGATCCGCTATGAACAGGCCGCCGTAGGTGGCGAGCGGCAGCTCGCCCATCCGCGGCCGGGAGGCCCCGCCCGCGAAGTAGTCCGCGCAGAAGCTGGGGAAGCTCACGTCCGCCTCCCCGCGAAACACCGCGTCGAAGTGCCGCGTGTAGCGGCCCGGGAACACCGTGGGCAAGGGGCCGCCGGCGACGAGCAGCGCCTGCGGCAGGCTCGTCCTGATGATCTCCGCGACGCGCAGGGTGTTGGCGGTCAGGCTGACCATAGAATACACGCCGACGATGTCCGGACTGTACGTGGTCAGGTCGGCGCGGAGCTGTTCGAAGGTCGCGAAGGTGCAGTCGAACACCCTCGTGTCGATCCCGAGCCGGCGCAGCTGGGCGGCGAGCGTCGCGGCGCCGAGCGGCGGGAACAGCAGCTCGGTGGCCGCTCGCGTGCGG
>JBAXRL010000549.1:0-2824 GCA_037131205.1 Actinomycetes bacterium
GCCCATGACCAGCTGGGCCGAAGACGGCGCGCCGTCCGCGGGGACAGGCGGCAGCACGAACTCGCCCTTGAGTGACGGAATGATCGCTCCACCGTCCGGATCCACGAGCCTCAGCTCGAGCTCGTGCCGACCTACATCCGCGGCGTCGCCACTGATGCGCAGCGCCAGGGACATCATGGGAAGACTCCAAGGCAGCCCAGGGACGTTGAGAGAGTCGAAGATACCTGCGATGACGAGTTTGTTGTCGTGGGTGACGGCCGCGTAATCGGCCAAGACTGCCAGCTCGATGTTCACCGCTCCTCCTGGAGTTCGACGTCGTGCGATGAGAATAGCATTCGCCGCGGACGTTCCTGGCCCACCTGCGAGGTGACGTTGCGGAGGGGGGTCGTTGACGTTCTCATCTGCCCTTCCGCCGTCTCGAGCGCATCGGCGAGGACGGAGCGGTCAGGCCAGTCGGCTGAGGGACGCAAACCGCCTGCGGATCGACTCAATTCTCCGGAAGCATCGGCGACAACTGCCGGGCGGTCTCATACGGAATCCGCTCGCCCATCGCCGTCGCCGTCCAGGCAGTCTCGGCATGCGACATCTCGCTGAGGCGCTTAGAAGTCCTCGCTCCGAGCCGCTCTCGAACCGCCTGGAGCATCGCCAGCTCCGACTCCGAGAACACGCCTAGGTCCGCAGGTCGCTGCGCAACGAGCACCTCGCCAGACCAGTTGTCTCCGCACTTCTCCTGGATCTCGACGACTGCGTTTACGATTACGTCGTCCCTGATGCGCTCGTAGCGGTCGGGAATCGGTCCCTGCGGCGCGTGGGCGTAGGCGAGGCCGGTGATGGATATCGTGTGCTCGCGGTAGTGCAGAAAGTCGGCGTAGAACATGAGCTTTGCCAGCTTCGTGACGAACATGTCGGGCATCGCCGCGAAGTAAGCGATCGTCTCGCGAACCTTGGTCAGCGAGAGCGGGGCATTGCCGCCGTAGCCTCCCGCGGCCCGCCGCGCCACGAGCCGCTCGAAGTCCTCGTCGCCGCACTCGCACTCGGCCGCAAGGGCCTCCGCCTCGTCCAGGCGCCGCATGACCGCGTCTCGCTGGCGCGGCGTGAGTCGGCCTCCGTTCGACTCAAGCAGCGTGCGTATGTTCTCGGGGCGCTCGGCCATACGTAGCTGCGCGTCGTGCGCCCCATCCTGGAGCGAGCCGCTCTCGTAGCGGTGCAGCGTGATCTCGCCCCAGCCGAGGAGCTGTGCGAAAGCCCGCTGGCCGAGCCCCCAGAGCCGGCGAATGCGCTGCATTTCCTCAGGCTGCAACAGATGGTGCCGGCGGCGGTACTCGGCGAACGCAAGGGCCAGCGTCTCGTCCTCAAGCTCGTCCAGCCACACGTCTTCGCCGCAGGTCGAGCATACGGCCACGCGCGCCTCGATCTCGATGTCTTCGCCGCGCACCGGCAGGGTCTCGCGGCGGTCTTCGATGCGCACGTCGGTGTCCTTCATGCACGTCGGGCAGAAGGTCGTGCTCATCGCGGGTTCTCCTCGCTCGCGGGTGGTTGAGTCTCTCGGAACGGGTAGTGCATAGGCCGCTCCGATTCATGAAAGGAGATGCAGACGCAGCGAGCCGGCTCCACGATGACCTGGATCTTCACGTACACCTCACTGCCCCTGACGCGGAGTCCGAACACCCACATCTGCAGGCCGGGGTTGTTGTGGTCTGGCGCAGGGCCACCGACGTAGACCTCCGGCTTGAGCCCGGTGACCAGGTTCTGGGCGTGTCGACGGTTGATGCCGAGTCGAGCGAGGGTCTCCAGGTTGGTGCGGCGCCCGACGAACACGAACTGCTCGTTCGCCGCCACCTTCATGAGGTGTAGAAATAGAACGACCTGGTGTCGTGCGGTCACCTCACCCCACTTCGTTATCACATGATAACGGACAACACGTCGCGCAGCAAGCTCCCACAGGGACGCAGCCAACCATCACAGGATGCGCAGAAGGGAGCATCTGATGGCCGGATCGCGCTCGCACAAGACTGCGGCCAAGCGAATCGGCTGGAAGCTCGAAGCCCGGGCTCTCTGTGGCGCCGGCCTCGTTCTCCAAGCCGGCCCGCGATTTCGCCGGCGCCAAGGGCAAGATCCGTGTGATCGACGGCGACGTCTTCCTATGAACGTCACCCTCGCCCGGCCTCCGGAGCCTTGTCCCCGAGTCACCGCCCGCCCAGGATAGCTGCATGGCAGCCGGTTTCGCAGACGTACCATTCCTGGTACACTTCCGTCGTGGGTAGGGCGGCACAGTACGGCTGGCCGCGCGGCATGCCGCTCATCCGCAAGCTCGATCCCGGTCTTTGGGAGATCCGGACAAACCTCGCGGCGGGGATCGCCCGGGTCGTCTTTGCGGTCGACGGCGACACAATGGTGTTGCTGCACGGGTTCGCGAAGAAGTCGCGCGAGACTCCTGCGCATGAGATCGACACGTCACGACGGCGCCTCGCAAGACTCCTCGAGGAGGAGCGATGAACGAGAAGCACATCGGCAGCGATTTCGATGACTTCCTGCGCGACGAGCGGCTGCTTCATGCTGCCGAGGCGATGGCGGCCAAGCGCGTGATCGCCTTTCAGATCGCGCGGGAGATGGAGACTCGCAAGCTCAGCAAGTCAGAGATGGCCAGTCGCATGCACACCAGCCGGGCCGCGCTCGAGCGGCTGCTCGACCCGGCCAATCCGTCGGTCACGCTCTCGACGCTGGAGCGTGCCGCAGCGGTGCTTGGCAAGAAGCTCACGGTCGAGCTGACTTAGGGCCTATCCCGATAGGGATGTGCGTGCGGGGCGTTCGTGGACCGAGCGGG
>JBAXRL010000550.1:0-2824 GCA_037131205.1 Actinomycetes bacterium
CCTACACGCACAAGGACGTCGCCGAGTTCATGACGCGGCTCGGCCTCATCCCGCAACTCTCCAACATCCAGCTAGGCTCCTCGGCCGGCGCGGCCGCGCCGGCCGCCACGGGTACCACCGGCACGACGGCGACGCCGGCGCCGACGGCGACCGTCACCTTCACCGTGACGGCGTCGCTGCGCCCGTACCTCACGCCGCCGCCCGCCACCGCGATCAGTGGGGCTGCCCAATGAGACTCGCCAAGGGTAGAGAGGTCTACATCATCACCGCTGTGGTGGCCGTTGTACTCATCGTGGCGTGGTACTTCCTGCTGCTCAGCCCGATGAAGGCCAAGCTCAGCGACCTCGACAGTCAGGTCGTGGCGCAAGAGGCCGCTCTGGCGACCGCCAAGCAGGAGGTCGCGCGCCTCGAAGCCTACAAGAAGACGGCGCCGCAGTCGCGCGCCGAGATCGTACGGCTCGGCAAGATGCTCCCCGAGAGCGAAGGCATCCCGTCGCTGATCATCGAGCTCACGAGGACGGCCGACGCCTCGGGTGTCGACCTCAACAGCATCTCGCGCGGGGCCACGCAGCCCGGCGTGCCGTTCGGTCTGCAGACCGTCACCCTGGCGGTGACGGGCAGATTCTTCGACGTCGAGGACTTCCTCTACCGGCTGGAGAGCTACGTGGCCTTCCGCAACGCCGGCTTCCGCGTCACCGGCAGGCTGCTCGAGGTCACCACTTTGAGCATGGCCGGCGGCGGCGCCGCGACGACTTCGAGCACGTCGCCGCCGCTGACGGTCAGCGTCAACCTGAACGCGTATCTCTGGGCGGGTCCCGCCGCCGGCGCCGCTGCCGCGGGAGGTACCCCATGATCGCCAACAGGCGCACGCTCACCTACGTCGCCATCGCGCTCATCGTCGGCGCCGCTCTGGCCCTTGCCGTGGCTCTGTCGCGCGGCGACGCGCCGGCCGCGGGCTCGGGGCCGGCGGCCGCCCAGACGCAGGCGCAAGGCGGCATCCTCGGCGACACCAGCGGGGCGGGCACGATCGCCAGCGCCGACCCGGCCAAGCAGGAGCCGTTGCTCGACAAGTTCACGGCCAAAGACCCGTTCATCCCGTTCGCCGTGGCGACGCCGACGCCCACCCCCAGTCCCACGTCGACCTCGCAAGCATCCTTGTCGGCGCAAGTCAAGGTCAACGGGACGACCTACACCGTCAAGCAGGGCGCCACGGTCCCGGGCAGTTCCCCCGCCTTCACGATCTCGAGCATCACGTCGGGCGACGTGACGTTCGCGGTGATCGACGGGGCGCTCAAGAACGGCGACACTTCGATCACGGTGAACCTCGGCGAGTCGGTCAGCGCCACGCTGGAGAGCGGCAAGACCTACGAGCTTTCCGTGCTCAGCATCGGCAGCAGTAGCGGTGGGGGCAACGGCCACACCATCTCGGTGCTCAGCATCACCAGCAGCAACGGCGCCGCCATGGCGACCTTCGAAGTCGACGGCAAGGTCTACGCCGACAAGAAGGTCGGCGACGTGTTCTCGACGTCCGCCGGCGAGATCCAGGTGATCGCCATTAACGTGGACGCGCAGACCGTCACCATCGTGCTCGGCGACCAGACGATCACCTTGCGCGCCGGGCAGGTCATCGTGAAATAGGCGAGCGCTCCGAGACGGCGACGACGACGGGGCGGCCGCAGGCCGCCCTGTCGCGTCCGCAGGGCGGCCGCAGGCCGCCCTGTCGCGTCCGCCTTCAGCGTTGAATCGCCGCATTGAGGTTGTAGCCGAACAATGAATGTCGCCATCTTCCTGGACGGTGACGGCGTGCTCATCGAGGACGTCGATCTGCTCACCAGCCCTGGCAAGATACGGGTTCTCGACGGCGTTCCGCAAGCCCTTCGCATCCTGCTTCCGCGGTCCATGAAGCCACATGCCGCCTTCTTGGGCGAGTATCGTCATCTCCAGCGTCAAACAGTGTAGCCCGACGTCTTCAGTGGCGTCAGCGCGGGGGCGCCGGCAGTTCTGGCTCGACGAAATCGACTGCCGGCTCACGCCGCGCCGATCAGCGGCTTGACCTTTCCCGCTGCATCCCGGATCGCCGCGTCCTGTACGCGCCGCCGACCACATGATCCCAGCTGATCGCGACCCGACCCGAGGGAACAAGCAGTGAATCATGAACACCAGTATCGCTTTGGCAGCGCTGATTCTGCCGTTCCGATCGGAGTGACGGAGAACCGCACACATGCGGAGCGCCGCCGCGGCAACAGCGCCTCATGCCATGAAGCAGAGCCCTTTCTCATCCTACCGATTCGCACTACCCCGCCGAGCGGCCCTCGCGAGGGAGCTACCGAAGGGGAAGATAGGGATCGGCGGGAATTCCTTATCCTCCCTCACAGCAGTACGACGGGGCGGCCGCTCCGGCGGCTCCCGCAGGGGGGGCGGCTGCGGCGGACGGGCGCGTGCCGGCCGGCCGGCACTCGCCGCAGGGGGGGGCGGCCCCGGCGGCATGTCGCGAATCGGCAAGTTCCCTGGCGGCTTTCGCCACCCGCGGCCGGTGGAAATGCAGGGCAGGGGGAGCTACTCCCCCATCAGATAAGGAATGGCCCTTTCCTTATGCGTGACCATCCCCTTCCCTCCGGTTGCGGGTTCATCCTCCGGATCGACGAGCGGCGAGAAGGCGGAGATGGCGCGCCGCGCGCGCCGCGGCCGCCGGACCCGCCGCGGCCGCCCGCGCGCCCGCCGGAGCCGCCGCGGCCGCCCGCGCCGCGGCCGCCGGACCCGCCGCGGCGCGGTAGTACTGTGAGGGAAGATAAGGAATTCCGGCGAATCCTTATCTTCCCTCCGG
>JBAXRL010000551.1:0-2820 GCA_037131205.1 Actinomycetes bacterium
CGCTTCTGCTTCGGCGCTGCGCGCCGCGACGTAGCGGCTCTGCCACTTGCCCCCCAGACAATGGAGTACGGTTGGCAGGCAGCGAACGCGATGACCCCAAGGCGGCGGCAGTGCCATCGCCAGAAGCAGAAGGCGCGACCCCATGGACGAGCCGACGAGAAGAGCTTGGAGCAAGCCCGAACTCATCGTGCTCATGCGGAGCGGGCCGGAGGAGGCGGTGCTGACGGGATGTAAGACTGCTGCGTCGAGCGCGGCAGAGGCAGGCGCGAATACCGCATGTGAAGAAAATGTGTTCGATTTGGCGATTGCCTCGGGCCGTGTAGTGCTATTGGGACGTCGTAGCCGCTCTCCCCTTGATCCCTTGGCACTCGGCCCTCGGGAATCCGTGAAGGAAGGCGGGGTCCGTGGACTCCGCCGCGGAAGGCAAAGGGGTGTGCACTCCTCCGGCTTCGTGAAAGGCGCGGGCGGGGACCCTGCAGAATGCCTGCCGCTCGCTCCGTGATTCTTCGCGGGGGGCGCAGGTGGGCTCTTTCCACCTGCGCCCCCCGGTCTTCGTTATGCCTTCTGACGCCTCACTCCCCATCATCGACCTGACCTACCGGCCGGTCCTCGAGGTCGACCGCGCCGTGGGCGAGTTTCCCCGCAGTCAGCGTGCGGGCCTTCCGGCGGCGCGGCGAAGCCGCTCCCTTCGACCTGCTGGAGGCGCTGGGCGCGGCGCGCTGCGGCCGCGGCCCCGAGAAGCGGGCGCATCTGGCGGGAGTCGCCCAAAGCGCTGGACCGCCTGCGCCTGCTGCTGCGCATGGCCACCGACCTGCGCTGCCTCGCCGCGGCGGCTCCCACGGCTGCGGCGGCCCCGGCGCGTGCGGCGCCCATGTCCGCCTTCTCGCCGCTCGTCGATCCGGAGGCCGAACGCGCAACTGGACGGAGGTGGATGGTCACGTGCCGCAGAGGTTGATCAGGTTCTGGTACGGCATCCCCACCTCTGCGGCCAGAGGGCCGTCGCGCTCAGGCGTCAACGTGGAGGTTCCGGCGCCGCAAGAGCTGCGCGAAGTAGGATGAGAGGACGGCTGAGATGCAACAGGAGACTCCGCAGCATCTCGCTTTCTGCGCCATCGTCGGGTTGGGCTGAGTCGTGAGCTCTCTGACATGTGGTTTGAAGGTGAAGCACGAGAGACCATGATCGAGACAACCCATCCCCCCCGCTCGTGGATCTGCTGGCGCAATCGGTGCGGCGCTTGCGAGCCGGCCTGCAGGCGGAACGCACCCGCCAGGAGCTCGAGCGGGGGCTGGCCGTCGCCACGTCGCTGCCCGCCACAGTGGCGCGTGAAGGCAGGCCGCTCTCTGGCCGGTGAGGGCCGCAGGAGCCTTCCTGACGGCGCGCGACGTCACGTTCCGTGCAGCCCAAGGAATTGGCGGAGCGCCGGCGCCGGGAGTACTATCGTGGGGTGTCTACCCAGTTCGCTTGGGCACTTCACGTCGGCCGCGCGTGCCGCAGGGCCGGCTGACGGTCTGGCCGGAGCTGCGCCTCTCCCTCCAGGCCGGCAACGATACGACCCTCATTCTCGACGGGCTCAGGACAGGTCTCCGGCTCCGTGATCGGGACGGGCGGGGCCCTGCAGACGGGTTGCCGCCCGTTCCCTTGGAACGGCGCCATTGAGAAAAAGGGACAGCGTGCGCCAGGACAACAGGAGTCATTTTGAAAGCCAAGGTCTACGTCGAAACTTCGGTTATCAGCTATCTCACGGCACGCCCAAACAACGACATCCGTGCAATGGCCAACCAGAATGTCACCATCGAGTGGTGGGAGACGCAGCGGCTCAACTTCGATCTACTCATATCGGAGTTTGTCGTTGCTGAAGCAAGTATTGGGGATCCTGACGCGGTAAAGCGTCGTCTTGCTGCAATCGCCGACATCATGGAGCTTCAGGCAACAGAGGAGGTTCGGGTACTGGGCCAACAGCTCATCCGTTGCAACGCTCTGCCCGAGAATGCCGAAGTTGACGCTTATCATGTTGCTATTGCAACCGTAAACGGCATCGACTATCTGCTAACCTGGAATTGTGCGCACATTGCCAATGCTCATACGCGGCCAAGAATTGAGGCCGCCTGCCGGGCGCTTGGTTACGAGCCGCCCATCATCTGCACACCGCAAGAACTAACGGAGGAGGTTTAGGCCATGTGGCAAGATCCTATCGTCTCGGAAACTCGTGCCCTGCGAGAGCGCTACGCCAATCAGTTCGATCACGATGCTGACGCGATATTCCAGGATATTCTTCTGAGGCAGGCTGCGTCTGGCAAGAAGCTGGTTTCGTTCAAGCATCGCAAGCCGGTTCTATCGCAGTCCCCACCCCTCAGGGCCTCTTCCTGAGCGATTCCTGAGGGCGGGAGTCGGTCAGCTCCGCGACGACGCTCTGCCCGCCGGGAGCGGCGAGGGCGGGGGTCAAGCGCCGGATCTCTGGGTGCCCGCCACCGCACTCGTACAGGATGCGGCGGCGCCCGCAGCCGCCGGCGCTGCCGCCACGAAGTCTTGCGCCACACAGAGCTCTGTGTCACTCTCTGTGTGGAGGTGGAACATGGCTACGAATCTGGCAATTGACGACGCCCTCATCGTCGAGGCTCAAGCCATCGGTGGCGCCGCCACGAAGAAGGCCGCCGTGACGGAGGCGCTCAAGGAGTACATCCAGAGAAGAAAGCAGATCCAGGTCATCTCGCTCTTCGGCAAGGTCGAGTACGACCCGGAGTACGACTACAAGAGGATCAGGGCGCGCCCGTGAGAGTCCTCGTCGATACCTCGATCTGGTCTTTGGCCCTGAGAAGATC
>JBAXRL010000552.1:0-2817 GCA_037131205.1 Actinomycetes bacterium
GCCGCACGCTCGAGGTGCACCCGCACAGCCACGGCGGCATGAACACCCTCAGCCGCGGCTGCCTCGCCGGCATCGGCTTCTGCTTTGTCAGCCACATCGGCGACGTGCAGGGCTGCGGCTACTTCGACAAGGTCGCCGGCAACGTGCGCGAGCAGACTTTCCCCGAGGTGTGGCGCGACGCGCCGCTGTTCAACGAGCTCCGCGACTTCGACGGCCTCAAGGGCAAGTGCGGCGCCTGCGAGTTCAAAAAGGTCTGCGGCGGCTGTCGCGCGCGGGCCTACGAGGCCACCGGCGACTACATGGCCGAGGAGCCCTACTGCGCCTACGTGCCCAAGGGCTGGTGCGCGCCGGGCTGAGGCTCGGCGTTCGCGGGGAGCTTCAGCGCGCATCCTCCGGGAGCATCAATACGTGGCCGTCGGCGCTGAAGCCGAGCGACGCGTAGAACCGGCGCGCGACCACGTCGTCGCCCTGCATCCACAGGCGCGCCGTTGTGGCGCCGCGTGCGGCCGCCGACTCCAGCGAGCCCTCCACCAGCGCCCTGGCGATACCGCGCCGCCGCGCCTCGGGGCGCACGACCAGGTCGTCGAGCATCAGCGTCGGCCCGCCGTAGTGCAGGCTGAAGGCGGAACTGGTGGCGATGAATCCCGCGGGCTCCCCCTCCAGCTCGGCGATCATGGCGCCGGTGTTGGGCCGGCCCAGGAAGTCCCTGACGGTGGCCGGGTCGGCGCCGCTCGGGTAGCCGAACTCGCGCGCGAACACGGCCACGAGCTCATCCAGGGCAGCGGCGTCGCCGTCGTGGGCGGCACGTACGCTGAGTCCGGCGGGCCCGGCGCTGCGCCACCCGGTGGGAACCCCGCCGCGCACCTCGCCCAGCGCCCCCCTGCTCATGTACAGCAATTCGTCGATGAACCCGGCCGCGCGTGCCGCCACGGCGAGCCACTCCTGCCCGGGCGGTATGCCGACGCTCGTCTGCGGGAAGCCGCGCGCCGCCAGCTCAGTCAGCGCATGGCGCAGAAGCGGCTCGGTCAGCCGCGCCCCCACCGAGGAGCGGACCACCACGTCCTCGATATGCGCCCAGTCGGCGCCGGTGTAGATGCTCGGGGCGAGGTGCAGCGTGGCCAGGGCCGTCAGCCCGCGGTCCTGGTCGATGGCGGCGAAGCCGGCGCCGGGGGCGCTCCAGGCGGCGGCCGTCGCCTCGGCAGAGGCCATGACCGCGGGCGCCGGCCGCGCCCCGGCCAGCAGCGCCAGTGCCGCCGCTGCGTCGCCGCTGGTGAGGCCGCGAAAGTCCACTGGGCGTGGCGTCATCAAGGCGCCGGTCGGAGCGTCATGGGTGTGTGGGGCGGGGCGTCGTGGGTTCGCGCAGTTCGCGTGCGGCCGGCCTACCGCTCGATGTGCTTCTCGAGCAGCACCGCTGCTTCCGTGAGCCCTACTTCGAAGTACAGCTTCTGGACGGCCTCGTTGTCGGCCCCGGCGCCCACCGAGATCTCCGCGCAGCCCGCCTCTTCGAGCAGGCGCACGGCGGTCCGCAACAGCTTCCGCCCGATGCCCTCGCCGCGGCGGCCCTCCGTGACGACCAGGGACTGGATGAGCCCCGAGGCGGCGGCGTGGAAGAGGCCGGGCACGAGGGCGTAGCTCAGCAGGCCGACGGCCGCATCCTCGTCGAAGGCCAGCAGGACATCGCTGACCGGCGAGGCCAGAAAGTGACGTACGTAGTGCTCGTCGATGGTCGTGGGATGGTCGAAGGTGACGGCCAGCTCCTGGACGAGCTCGACGACGGCGGGCTCGTCCCCGGGGCCGGCCTGGCGGATGATCGCGGCCATGACTGCACTCTCCTGCTCGCGGTTCGCGCGGCGTTGCCCGCCGCGCGCTTCTCACGGTGCGCGTAGTATATTCACTACTTCTCGTAGGCTTATCTTCCCCGGGAGGGTCGAGTGAAGACAACCACCTCTGCGCGCCTCTTCGATGAGGCTCGGCAGTACATCCCCGGAGGGGTCAACTCGCCGGTGAGGGCGATGAAGAGCGTCGGCATGCCCCAGCCGCTGTTCGTCGCCCGCGCCGAGGGCGCCCACATCTGGGACGCCGACGGCAACGAGCTCATCGACTTCGTCTCGTCGTGGGGGCCCATGATCCTCGGCTGGGGCCACCCCGACGTCGTCGGCCGCCTGCACGCGCAGGTCGACCTGGGCACGAGCTTCGGCGCGCCCACCGCGCTCGAGGTCGAGCTGGCGCGCCTCATCTGCGAGGCCGTGCCGTCGGTCGAGCTGGTGCGCATGGTCAACTCGGGCACCGAGGCCACGATGAGCGCCGTGCGCGTGGCCCGCGGCTTCACCGGGCGCGAAAAGATCGTCAAGTTCATCGGCTGCTACCACGGCCACTCCGACGCGTTTCTCGCGGCGGCCGGCAGCGGCGTGCTCACGCTGGCCCTGCCCGACAGCCCGGGCGTGACCAAAGGCACGACCGCCGACACGCTGCTCGTCGAGTACAACGACATCGATTCGCTGACCAGGCTGTTCGCCGAGCGCGGCGCGGAGATCGCCGCGCTCATCGTCGAGCCGGTGGCCGGCAACATGGGCGTCGTGCCGCCCGCGCCCGGCTTCCTCGAGACCTGTCGTCGGCTGTGCACCGCGCACGGCGCCATCCTCATCTTCGACGAGGTCATCACCGGCTTTCGCGTCGCCTGGGGCGGCGCCCAGGAGCGCTTCGGCGTGCTGCCGGACCTCACCACGCTGGGCAAGATCATCGGCGGCGGCCTGCCGGTGGGCGCCTTCGGCGGCCGCCGCGACATCATGGAGACGGTCGCGCCCCTGGGCGGCACGT
>JBAXRL010000553.1:0-2816 GCA_037131205.1 Actinomycetes bacterium
CGGAGCATGAGCAAGTTCTCCAACTTCGCCATCTCCTTCACCATCATCTCGATCCTGTCCGGATGCTTGACCCTCTACGGCTACGGCCTGCTGCACGGCGGCCCGCCGGTCATGCTCTGGGGCTGGCTCATCGTCGGCACGCTGGTCATCTTCGCCGGCCTGTCGATGGCGGAGATCTGCTCGGCCTTCCCGACCGCCGGCGGCCTGTACTACTGGGCGGCCAAGCTGGCGCCCGGCAAGAGCGCCCCCATCTGGTCGTGGTTCACCGGCTGGTTCAACCTGCTGGGGCAGGTCGCGGTCACGGCCGGCATCTCGTTCGGCTGCGCCTTCTCGTGCTCGGCCTTCCTCTGGATGTACACCGGCAAGGACTACTGGCTGTCGCCTGGGCACACGATCGCCATCCTGGCGGTCATCCTCTTCGCTCAGGGCCTGCTGAACACCTTCGGCATCCGCCTGGTGGCCCTCCTCAACGACGTCTCGGTGTACTGGCACCTCGTCGGTGTGGCGATCATCTTCATCGTCCTCTTCTGGGCGCCCTCATCGGGGAGTCACCAGACCCTCGGGTTCCTCTTCGGCAGCGAGGGGTGGAACGCGTTCAAGGGGCTCTCGGGATTCTCGATCCCGTTCTACGTGTTCCTCATCGGCCTCCTGAACGCGCAGTACACGTTCACCGGGTACGACGCCTCGGCGCACGTCACCGAGGAGACTGTTCAGGCGAACATCAATGGGGCGAAGGGCATCGTCAACTCCATCTGGATCTCCATGATCGCCGGCTTCATTCTGCTCTTCGCCGTGAGCTACGCTATCCCGCACGTCTTCCCCGTGACCATCGGGGGCGTGGAGTACGCGGACTACGCGGGCATCGCCACCGCCGTCGTGCCGTGGGCGACCGTCTTCGAGTTTTCCGCCGGCCATACCGTCGGCCTGCTGCTCGTCCTGGTCGTGATCGTGGCGCAGTTCTTCTGCGGCATGTCGTCGGTCACGGCGAACTCGCGCATGCTCTACGCGTTCTCGCGCGACGGGGCCGTGCCCTTCTCGGACTTCTGGCACCACGTCAGCAAGCGCGTCCGTGTGCCCATCCGTTCCGCCTGGTTCGGCGCCGTCGGGGCCTTCATTCTGGCCGTCCCCTACCTCTGGAACGCCACCGCCTACTACGCCGTGACATCCATCGCGGTCATCGGCCTCTACATCGCCTACCTCACGCCCGTGTTCCTGCGCCGCATCAACCCGAAGGCCTTCAAACCCGGTCCCTGGGTGCTGGGCAAGTACGGGGCGCTCATCGGCTGGATCGCGGTCATCTGGGTGGTCTTCATCGTCATCCTGCTGATGCTGCCGCAAGCCAGCCCGATCACGGTCAAGACCTTCAACTACGCGCCCATAGCGGTGGCCGCCGTCGTCGGCATCCCCGGCCTTTGGTATCTGGTTTCAGCGCGCAAGTGGTTCAAAGGCCCGAAGATCCAGGGCACGCCGGAAGAGCTCGCCGAGATCGAGCGCGACCTCAGCATCTGAGCGCAACGCATAGTCCAGCGTCGAAAGGCGCGGCGGGCACTTGCCCGCCGCGCCTTTTCTGTTGCCCGGCCGCGCCCGGCGCTGCGATCTCGCGCGGCGTTCGCGCACGCCGGCAGGCCCGTATGCGCGCCTCGGCCAAAGCGCACGGCCGCTGACGGACACGCCGCCCAAGATGAGCGCTAGACACGTAGGCGAACGTGAACTAACATGCGCAGCAGGTATCAAAGGAGCGAAACTGTTCGTTTCAGTGCTCGCCTGTGAGCTTTTCTCCAGGAAGACAGCCTGCCGAGGCTCGTCCATCGGCTCGGCTCGGCTCTATGCCCGCAACGCCACGTTCACGCCATCCATCAGCTAGGGGGAGACATGCAGGAACGCAATCTCTTGGAAGACCTTGTCGCGGTCAGCCCGGGAATGGAGATCTGGTGGGATTCCTCGCCGGTCATCTTCGGCAACTGGTGCGCGAAGATGCTCGCCAAGGCCGACGCCGGCGATCAGGACAACCTCAAGCGCCAGTTCAAGCGCATGTACGACACTGACGACCCGATGGGGCAGCTGTTCCGCGGCGTCACCACCAACCCGCCCCTCTCGCTGGCGGCGATCAAGGACGATCCGGCGCGCTGGCAGAAAGTCGCGGCGCAGATCCTCGCCGAGAACGACGGCCTCGACACCGAGGGTCTCTTCTGGCTGATGTACAAAGAGGTCGTCAGGCAGGGCTCCGACATGTTCCTGCCGCTCTTCGAGGCGTCTGGGCACAAGGAGGGCTTCCTGTCTGGTCAGGTCGACCCGCGCAGCGCCTTCGACGCGGACGCCATGCTCACGCAGGCCCTCGAGATCCACACCATCAACCCCAACGTGATGATCAAGGTGCCCGGCACCGCCGAGGGCTACGGGGTCATCGAGGAGCTCACCTCCCGCGGCATCGCCACCAACAACACGCTCACGTTTGTCCTCTCGCAGCTTCTGGACTGCGCGAAGTCGGTCATGCGCGGGCTGGACAAGGCCAGGGCCAACGGCGTGGACCTCTCGAAGTGGCGCTCGGTGATCACCCACATGGAAGCCCGCTACGGCGACCTCGGCGGTCTGCGCGAGGCAGGCGCCGAGAAGGGCCTCGAGATCAGCGAGGGCGACGTGCGCCTCGCCGAGCTGGCGATCTTCAAGAAGGCCTACCGCACCCTCAAAGAGCGCGACTACCAGAGCAAGATGCTCTCCTGCTCCCTGCGCCTGGGCCCGATGGTCGATGGCAAGCAGCGGATCTGGCACCTCGAGGAGAAGGCCGGCGCCGACATCGTCGTCACCTGCCCGCCGTC
>JBAXRL010000554.1:0-2812 GCA_037131205.1 Actinomycetes bacterium
CGCGGCACCGTGACGTACTCGGTGCGCGAGATCCTGCAGTGGTCGAGCAACGTGGGCGCCGTGACGATCGGCATGAAGATGGGCAAGGAGCGGTTGCTCAAGTGGATGGACGCGTTCGGTTTCGCCAAGCCCACCGGGGTCGACTTCCCCGGCGAGGCGGCGGGCATCGTGCCGCCCGCCGACCAGTGGTCGGGCACCACGATCGCCAACATCCCGATGGGGCAGGGCATCGCGGTCACGCCCATGCAGATGGCGGTGGCCTTCTCGACGGTCGCCAACAACGGCGTGTCCGTGAAGCCGCGGCTCATCGCGCAGGTCGGCGACGCGGTGTACGACGAAGTGGAAAAGCACCGCGTGATCCCGGCGAAGGTGGCGCGGGACGTGCGCTCCATGCTGGCGACGGCCGTGGCCGAGGGCACCGGCACAGAGGCGCAGATCCCCGGCTACGAGGTGGCCGGCAAGACGGGCACCGCCGAGAAGGCGCTGCCCAACGGCGGCGGCTACTCGCAGACCGACTACGTGGCGTCGTTCATCGGCATGGTCCCCGCCGACCACCCGCGGCTCGTGGTGCTGGTCGCCGTGGACTCGCCGCGCAGCTCGATCTACGGGGGCGTCATCGCCGCGCCGGCCGTGCAGAAGATCATGCGCTTCGCGCTGCAGCGGCTCGAGATCGCGCCATGAGACGGGCGCCGCAGCGGGCGCGCCGAGGAGGCCCTCCGGCGGCTGGAGAGCGCGCGGGAGGCCCTCCGGCGGCTGGAGAGCGCGCGGGAGGCCCTCCGGCGGGTGGCGGGCGCGCGGCGTCTTGATAGGATCCGCCGCGATGAAGCTTGCCGAGCTGCTCGATGGGGTCGCGGGCGCCACCGTGCGCGGCGACCCGGCCACCGAGGTGCGGGGCCTCGCCTATCACACGCGTGACGTCGCCGACGGCACGCTTTTCTTCTGCGTGCCCGGGCTCAAGCACGACGGGCACGCGTTCGCGGCGCGCGCCGCCGCCGCAGGCGCTGCGGCGCTGGTCTGCGAGCGCGACACCGGCGTGACGCTGCCGCACGTGCTCGTGCCCTCGGTGCGCCGCGCCATGGCCCTCGTGGCGGCGCGCTGGTACGGGCGCCCCTCGCGCGAGCTGACCGTGGTCGGCGTCACCGGCACCAACGGCAAGACGACCACGGCGCACCTCGTGGCCGGCGTCTTCGCCGCCGCCGGCGCGCCGGCCGCCCTGCTCGGCACGGTGGTCAACCGTATCGGCGGGCGGGACGACCCCGTGCAGCTCACGACCGCCGAATCACTCGACCTGCAGCGCATGCTCCGCGAGATGGTCGCGGCCGGCGACCGGGCGTGCGCTCTGGAGATCAGTTCGCACGCCCTGGCCCAGGAGCGCGCCGCCGGCGTCGACTTCGACGCCGTCGTGTTCAGCAACCTCACGCGTGACCATCTGGACTTTCACAGGGACCTCGACGACTACTACGCCGCCAAGCGCAAGCTCTTTCTGCCCGATGAGGCGCGGAACGGCGCCGCCGCGGCGGTCGTCAACGTCGGTGACGAGTACGGCCGACGGCTCGCCGATGAATGCCGGTCCGCCTACGGCGACGGCCTGTGGACCTACGCCGTGGCTGGCGGGCGGCGCTCCTCGCGCGAGCCGGGCGCGCCGGCGGCCGACGCCGTCGCCGGCGATCTCGAGCTGCACGCCGACGATTCGGCCTTCGTGCTCGCCGTCCCTCGTCTGGGCGTCGAGGAGCGCGTGACGCTGCGACTGGCGGCGCGCTTCAACGTCGAGAACGCCCTTGCCGCCGCCACGGCCGCCCTCGCGCTGGGGCTGCCCGTCGATGCCGTGCTCCGGGGGCTGGCGGTCACCGAGGGCGTCCCCGGCCGCTTCCAGGCGGTGCGCGCCGGGCAGCCTTTCAGCGTCGTCGTGGACTACTCTCACACCCCGGATGCTCTCGAGAACGCGCTGCGCGCCGCGCGCAGCGTCACGCGCGGGCGGGTGCTCGTGGTCTTCGGCTGCGGCGGCGACCGCGACCGTGGCAAGCGCCCGCTCATGGGCGCGATCGGCGCGCGCCTCGCCGACCGCGCCTTCGTGACCTCCGACAACCCGCGCGGCGAAGAGCCCCTCGCCATCATCGAGGAGATCGTCGCCGGCGCGCCGGCGGCGCGCGCCGGCGTCGTCACCGTCGAGCCCGACCGCCGGGCGGCGATCCGCCTCGCCCTCGGCGAGGCGCGCGCCGGCGACGCGGTCGTCATCGCCGGCAAGGGCCACGAACAGGGCCAGATCATCGGCGACCGCCGCATCCCCTTCGACGACTGCGCCGTCGCGACCGAGCTGCTCGCCGACCTGCGCGGGGAGTGGTGAGCGCATGCTGCGCTTGACACTCGGTGAGATCGCCGCCGCCTGTGGCGGACGCCTCGAGGGCGGCGACCCGCAGGCCGTCGTCGGCGCCGTGTGCACCGACTCGCGCCGCCTGATCGGCGGCGCGCTGTTCGTCGGCCTGCGCGGCGATACCTACGACGGCGACGCCTACGCCGCGCGGGCTCTGGCGGCCGGCGCGGCGGCGGTGCTCGTCCGCGCCGCGACGGCCGCCCGCCTCCCCGGCGACGCGCCGCGGATCGTCGTCGACGATGGGCTGGCGGCGCTGCAGCGCCTGGCCACCGAGGTGCGCCGGCGCGCCGGCGCCAAGGTCGTGGCCATTACCGGCAGCGCCGGCAAGACCTCCACAAAAGACATCCTCGCGGCGCTGCTGCGGCCGGTGGCGCGCACCGTGGCCACCAGCGCCAACCTGAACAACGAGATCGGCGTCCCGCTGACGCTGCTCGACATCGA
>JBAXRL010000555.1:0-2811 GCA_037131205.1 Actinomycetes bacterium
GTTAAGTACACCTCCCCCTTGAGATATCCGGCAGGCCCGGATCTCAATCATCGGCATGCCGCCGCGCTCGACCAGACTCGCGCGGGCTTTATGCTCCCGCGGCGGATACTACCACCCTACGCCGTCGCCTCCGCGCGAGGTCGCGTTTCCTGGGCGACCCCGCCGGCGGAGGGCGCCTCGGAGAACGCGAAGTCGCCGCGCGCGAACACGCGCACGCAGGCGTCCACGGCGGCGGGGTCGAAGAGCCGCCCGCGATGGAGCGTGACCTCCGCGAGCGCCGCGCTCACACCGAGCGCGGGGCGCTGGGGACGGTCCGACGCCATCGCCTCCACCACATCGGCGATGCAGAGGATGCGCGCCTCCAGAAGGATGTCGTCCCCCTTCAGGCCCAGCGGGTAGCCGGAGCCGTCCAGCTTCTCGTGGTGCTGACGCACGATGCGCGCCACGGGCCAGGGGAAGGCGATGCCCTTGAGGATCTGGTAGCCGGCCTCGGCGTGCTCGGCGAGGAGCGCGGACTCTCCCTCGGTCAGCCGTCCGGGCACGCAAGGGATCCCGGTGGGCGCCTGGATCTTGCCCACGTCGTGGACCTCGGCGGCGACGCACAGGCCGCGCAGTCTGTCGCCGTCCAGCCCAAGCTCCACAGCGACGGCGCGCGCCAGAGAGGCGACCCGGCGCTGGTGGCCGACCATGTACGGGTCGCGGCTCTCCACGGTCGCCGCCAGCGCCTTGACGGTGGCGCCCAGCGCCTGTTCCAGGCGCGCGCCGCCGCTGCGCAGCTCTTCCTCCACGCGACGCTGCTCGGTGACGTCGCGCACCACAAGCACGTGCGCCATCGCCTGCCCGCCGCCATCGACGACCGGCGACAGCAGCAGGTCGAAGGTGGAGGCGTCCTCGTCCATCCACGAGACGGTGGCGCGCTCCGTGACGCCCCCGGGCTCGTCTTCGAGCGCGTGGAAGGCCCGCGGCCACACGCGCGCCAGCGTCTCGGGCAAGGCCTCGGGATCCAGGCGCTCCAGAAACCCCGCCCCCGCCGGGTTGCTGTAGAGCACCCTGGCGTCGGGGTCGAGCACCAGCACCGCGTCGAGCAGGCTGTCGAGGATGGTCTCGCGCGACACCGCCAGCACATCGCCGACGCGTAATCGCGTCAGACTTAGGGCGACAAGCAGCGCTCCCACACTGAAGCTCATCGAGGACACATCGAAGTCGGGCCACGGCGACGACCCGCCCACATAGACCGCGTCTGCGACCCACGGGATCGACACGCCGATGAGCAGGGCGAGCGCCTGGCCGCGGTACAGCCTCCAGGAGCGCCAGAGGAGCCACAGCAGCAGGACCGTGCCCGCGGCGAGGAGCGCGTACGAGTAGACGACGTGCACCCAGAAGGCCGGGCCAAACTCGGGCTGCACCCCCAGATAGGGGTCGCCCGTCGGCGCGGGGAAGCCGCTCCAGAAGAGGTGATGGACGTCGTTGCTCAAAGCCAGGCCCAGGCTGACAAGAGGGATGGCGGCGAGCAGAGCGAGGACGCCGCGCGTGAGGTACCGGCCGCGCCCCGTGAACTGCAGAGCGAAGACGAACCAGAAGAACGGCGCGCTCACGTCGCCGACCGTGAGAACCTTTTCGAGGACCTCTTTGGCCGCCGCCGAAACCGTCGTGAACTCGAGCGCGGACGCGCCCGAGCTCAGCGCGCAGGCGAAGAGCAGCAGCGCCATCGCCCGTGCTCCGGGGACACGCACGCGCAGCCACACGAACACGCCGGCGGCAGCCGTGACGAGGCACGTCGCGAACAGCAGAGCGAAGTTGAGCGTGGCCACGTGAGACATCTCACAGGGAGTATCGGCCGCGGCGGCGTCAAACTATAGCGGCGCGGCGAAGCCGCCGCGCGCCCCCGGGGCCGCGGACCGGCGGAGCCGCTGCGCGCCCCCGGGGCCGCGGACCGGCGGAGCGGCGCGCCCGCTCAGTCGGCGGCGAGCTCCGCCCGCGGCAAGGTGAAGAAGAACGTCGCGCCCTTCTCGACCTCGGCCTCGGCCCACACCCGGCCACCGTGCCTGAGCACGAGGCGCTGGACCATGGCCAGGCCGATGCCGCCGCCCTCGAACTCGCCGGCCGCGTGAAACCGCTGGAAGGCGCCGAAGAGCTGCTTGGCGTAGCCCATGTCGAAGCCGGCGCCGTCGTCGCGCACGAAGAAGACGCGCTCCTCGCGGCCGGCGCCGTCGTCGCCCACGCCCGCGCCCGCGTCACCCGCGCCGTCGCCGCCGCCGCCGTCGGCGTCGGCGTCGGCGATTGCGACGCCGACCTCGATGCGCGCCGCGTCGTGATGGCTCGTGAACTTCCAGGCGTTGTCGAGGAGCTGCACGAGGACGAGGCGCAGCAGCGCCGGGTCGGCGGCGGCCGTCATGCCCGGCGCGACGACGACCTCGACGCGCCGCCGCGGCTGCGCGGCGCGCAGCTCCTCGGCGACCTCGCGAGCCGTGGCGCTCACATCGACCTCGCGGCGCAGCAGCGGCCGCCGCGTCACCTTCGAGAGCCCCATCAGGTCGTCGATCATCTGGGCCATGCGCTGGGCGGCGGCGCGCACCCTCTCGAGATGTTCCACCTCTTCGGGCGTGAGGCGCTCCGCGGCATCGTCGATGACTATCTTGCTGAAGCCGTCGATGGCGCGCAGCGGGGCGCGCAGGTCGTGGGCGGCGGAGTAGGCGAAGGCTTCGAGCTCGCGGTTGAAGGCGTCGCGCTGGGCGGTGCGCGTGATCACGCGCTCCTCGAGCTCGGCGTTGAGACGCTGGATCTCGTCCTCGGCCTGCTTGCGTTCGGTGA
>JBAXRL010000556.1:0-2808 GCA_037131205.1 Actinomycetes bacterium
GACGCCGCCATCATCTTCGCCGACATCCTGCTGCCGCTCGAGCCCATGGGCATCGGCTTCCATTTCACCCCCGAGGACGGGCCCGTGATCGAGAAGCCCATCCGCAGCGCCAGGGATCTCGAGGGCGTGCACGGCATCGACGCGGCCGCCGACCTGCAGTACGTGATGGACGCCATTCGCCTGGTGCGCCACGAGCTCGACGAAGACACGCCGCTCATCGGCTTCTCCGGGGCGCCGTTCACCCTGGCCAGCTACATCGTCGAGGGCGGCCACTCGCGCAACTACGCGTACGTGAAGAAGTTCATGTACGACGACCCGGTCGGGTTCGGCCGGCTCATGAGTCTCATCTCAGAGGTAGTCGTCGATTACCTCCTGGCGCAGATCGCCGCCGGCGCTCAGGTGGTCCAGCTCTTCGATTCGTGGGTCGGGTGGCTGGGCCCCTACGACTACGAGCTGCTGGTGCTGCCGCACGTGCGCTCCGTGATCGACAAGGTCAAAGGCCGGGGCGCGCCGGTGATCTACTTCGGCAACGGCGCCTCCGCCATGCTCCACCACGTGGCCAGGGCCGGCAGCGAGGTCATCGGCGTGGACTGGCGCATCGAGCTCGATCGCGCCTGGGAGCAGCTCGGCGGCGTGGCCATCCAGGGCAACCTTGACCCTCTCACGCTGCTCGGACCGCCCAAGGCCATCGAGGAGCGCGTCGCCGACATCATCGCCCGCGCCGGCGGCCGCGCCGGCCACATCTTCAACCTCGGTCACGGCCTCATCCCGCAGACCCCTCCCGATAACGTCAAGTACCTGGTCGACGCGGTGCATCGCCTGTCCGCGGCGCCCATCTGAAAGGGCCGGCCGCCATGAAGGAGAGCCCCGTCGACGTCGCCTTGCTCGCTTACGGCGGTCCGCAGGAGGCGGCGCAGATCCCCGCCTTTCTGGAGCGCCTGATGGGCCGCGTCCCCGACGCACGCACGCTCGCCGTGGTGCAGCAACGCTACGCGCTCATCGGCGGCGCCTCCCCCCTCCCCGACATCACGGCGCGCCAGGCGCTCGCCCTGCAGGAGCGGCTCGTGCGGGAGCTGGCCTTCCCGATCCGCGTGCGCCACGGGTTCCTCTACACGGAGCCCTCCGTGGCCGACTGCCTCGCGGAGCTGGACGGCCACGAGGTGGTGGCGCTGCCGCTCAGCCCGTTCGCCTCGCGCCTCACGACCGGCAAGTATCGCCTGGCGCTCGACGCCGTCGCGGCCCGCGGGGAGGCGGGCGGTGCGGCCCGCGGCCGCGAGATCCCGCTGCTCGAAGGCTGGTACGCCGACCGCGGCTTCGTGAAGGCCATCAGCAGGCACGCCGCGGCGGCGCTCGACGGCTGCGACGTCAACGAGTGGGCGGTGCTCTTCACCGCCCACAACGTGCCGCTCGAGACCATCATGGAGGGCGACCCCTACGTGGAGCAGTTGCAGCAGACCATCGCGCAGCTCGTGCCCGCTCTGGTGCCCGGCGACTGGCGCTTCGCCTTCCAGAGCAAGGGCCGCGGCGGCGGCGAGTGGATGGAGCCCGAGGCCGACGACATGGTGCGCACCCTGGCCGAAGAAGGCTGGAAGAAGGTGCTCGTGGTGCCCGTAGGCTTCGTCAGCGACAACGTCGAGACGCTCTACGATCTGGACATCCTGCTGCGCGAGCAGATCGAGACGCTGGGCATGGAGTACCGCCGTTCGGCGCCGCCCAACGACGCGCCGCAGTTCATCGAAGCGCTCGCCGGGCTCGTCATCGACTACCTTGCGCGCCGGCCGGTGGAGCATCAGTCGCACGGCCCGGACGGGCCGCACACGCAGGCGTGAAGGGCGTGCCCGAAGCCTCCGCGGCGGCCGAGGGCCGGGCACGGCCGCGGAGCGGCCCCGCCCGGCCTCCCGACGGCCCCGCCCGGCTTCCCGACGGCTCCGCCCGGCCCCTGCGCATCGCCGTCGTCGGCGGCGGCATGGCCGGGCTGGGCGCGGCGCGCGCCCTCGAAGACGCGCGCGCCGCCGACCCGACCATCGACTGGCGCCTCTACGAGGACGAATCGCGCTTCGGCGGCAAGGTCCACACCGTGCGCCGCGACGGCTTTGTCGTCGAGGGCGGGCCCGACTCGGCGATCATCGAAAAGCACTGGCCGATCACCATGGCCCGCCGGCTCGGCATCGGCGACCGCTTCGAGGACTCCAACGAGGGCATCCGCAAGAGCTTCGTCTACACGCGTGGGCGCCTGCACGAGCTGCCCGAAGGCATCATTCTCATGGTCCCCACGCGCATGGCGCCGTTCGCCCTCAGCAGCTTGATGAGCTGGCCCGGCAAAGCGCGCATGGGCATGGACCTGGTGCTGCCCCGCGGCGGCTCGGCGCGCGGCGCCGCCGGGGACGGCGACGAGAGCCTCGGCGACTTCGTACGTCGGCGGCTCGGCAAGGAGGCGCTGGCGCGCATCGCCGAGCCCATCGTCGCCGGCATCCACGCCGGCGACCCCGAACAGATGAGCGTGCGCGCCACCTTCCCCATGTTCCTCGAGATGGAGCGCAAGCACCGCAGCCTCATCCTCGCGATGCTCAAGCGGCGCAAGGCGCGGCAGAAGGCGGCGGCTGCCGGCGGCGGCGCCGGCCCCGGCGCGGCGGCGCGCTCCGAAGGCGGCCCGCGCTCCTACTTCTACTCCTTTAAGGGCGGCCTGCAGGAGCTGAGCGACGCCCTCGTCGCCTCGCTGCCGGCGGAGCGCCTGCACGGCGGCTCGGCGGTGCGTACGATGGCGCCCTGCGGCGCCGGCTGCGGCGCCTCCGGCGCCGGTTCCGGCGC
>JBAXRL010000557.1:0-2804 GCA_037131205.1 Actinomycetes bacterium
GGCAGGACCTCGACGGCGCCGATCATGAGGTCGTCGATGAGGCGACGGTCGGTCACGGATGAAGCCTCCGGACGGGTTCTCGGCGGGCCGGCAGAACTCGACGGCCGACCGTCGCGGATGATATCACAGGGTCGCGGCGGGGCCGGAGGGCTCCGCCGCCGGCGCCTCAGGCGACGCCGCGAAAGAGGTGACCCGTCGTGGAGCGCTCGCGGGCGGCCAGCGGGGCCAGCGCCGGCAGGCCGCCGGCGACGAAGGCCGCGCGCTCCGCCGCATCCAGGTCCGCCTGGACGACGAGGAACGTGCCCACCCCCGCGGCGCGCAGCTCGTCGAGGTTGGGCGCCAGGTTGGTCACGCGGGCGTTGAAGAGGCGCGTGCCGCCGGCGTCGACGTCGGCGGGGAACTCGTAGCCTTTGGCGTCTTCAAGCACCAGGCCGACATGCTGGGCAGGGCCGGGCGCTTCGAAGAGGCCTTCGGCCCGGCCAAGCTGGTCGCGCGTGTGCAGCACCTGCTGGCGGCCGAAAACGAACGCCTCGACGGCCGGAGGTGGGTCGAGAGGCGCAGAGCCGGCCGCCATTGCCGCGTGGAGGCCGGCGATCTCGTCGAGCGACGCCTCCGGCGAGGCGACGACGGCCGCCGGCGGACGGCCGGCGAGGCCGGCCGCGACTCCGGCGGCCAGGCCGTTCAGGCCCTGCAGCGGGTACTCGAGGACGAGCGGCGGGGACTCCGAGTGCGGGTCGGGCGTCGCGCTCGACTCTGCGTTCGCGAGCAGGCCCAAATGCCGCGCGTACACGGCGTCCCAGCGCAGCGCAAGCACGGCGCTCAGCCACGACGCCTCCGCGTCGTAGAGGATCTCGGGGAGGCGGGCACGCAGCGGCAGCCCGGAGGACTGCAGCGACTCGGCGGCCGCGACAATGGCCTGGAGGGGATCCGAGGTCCGCAGGTCGAGGCAGAGCGCGTCGACCCCCGGAGCGGCGAGCGGCTGCTCGCCGGGACGGAGCACGAGCACGAGGCCGCGAGAGGGGTCGCCGCAGGGAGCGCTCTCGGCCGGCGCGGCGGCCGTCGAGCCGGAGGGGGCCGCGCCGGGCGCGGCATGGCGCCGGCGGGCGGCCAGGCGGCGCTCACCCAGCGCCGCCACGGCCCGCCGACGCAGGTCCTTGAGATCGCCG
This sequence comes from Actinomycetes bacterium, assembly GCA_037131205.1. Taxonomy (GTDB): domain Bacteria; phylum Actinomycetota; class Thermoleophilia; order UBA2241; family UBA2241; genus CAIXSE01. Next base: position 1,167 of record JBAXRL010000557.1, read on the forward strand.
ACGGCGAGGAAGAGCCCGTCGGCGACGGCAAACTCGAGCTCGCCGAGCCGATACGGCGTACCGCCGAGCGCGCCGAGCGCGCCGCGGGCCTTCTGCGCAGCGAGCGCCGCGGTGCGCGCCGGCGCCAGCGGCCGAGCGGTCGTGACGGTCACCGTCTCGCCGCCCGTCACGGTCTCACCGTCGTCGACCGCGACGGCCAGAGCCGCCGGCCGCCCGGCCTCTCCGACGAGGCGCATGCTCAGCAGCACGGGACGCAGGGCGCTGCGCCCGGCGACGAGGTCGCGGGCCAGCTTCCCGGCGTCGGCCGCCGCCAGACGGAACAGGCGATCCTTGACGGCGACGCGCTCGTGCAGGCGGAGCGTCAGCTCGGCGTCGCCACCCTCCTGGAGGCGCAGGGGCTCGGTCTGGCCCCACGGCGTGTAGAAATAGACGAGGTCGCCGGCGGCGACCTCCTTCGAGAGGCGCACCCTGACCTCGCCGCGACGCTCGTCCGTCGCCGCCACGCGGCCCACGAGCACGCCGCGATGGCCGCCGCGGCCGCCGCTGCGGACCTCATGGTGGCGGCCGTCCAGATGCGCCGTCGTGAAGCTTCGCGAGAAGCTCTGCTCGAGCCGCGAGCTCCACTCGGCACGCACCTCGTAGCCTTCGGGATCGGCGAGCGCCGCGTCCAGGGCCTCGCGGTACACAGCCGTGGTGACGCCGACGTAGGCGGCGTCCTTCATGCGGCCCTCGATCTTGAACGAGGTGACCCCCGCGGCGAGCAGGCGGGGCAGCACGCCGATCGCGGCGAGGTCCGAGGTGGACATGACGCGCGTGGGCTCGGCGGCGTGGACGGCGGCCGGACCGGGGACGGCGGCCAGGCCGCCGTGACAGCCGCCGGCGGGCGCCGCCGTCCCGGCCCGGTCGGGCGCGGCGGCGTCGCCCAGGCGGCGCAGGTCGTAGCGCAGGCGGCACGACTGGCTGCAGCGCCCGCGGTTGCCGCTGCGCCCGCCGACCATGCTCGCCAGCAGGCAAGCGCCGGAGTAGCCGTAGCACAGCGCCCCGTGGACGAAGGCCTCGAACTCGAGGCCGTGCGCCTCGAGGGCGGCGATCTCCGCGAGGCTGAGCTCGCGGGCGAGGATCGCCCGCGTGAAGCCGAGCCGAGCGAGCGCCGCAAGTTGGGACGAGCTGTGCGTGTTCATCTGGGTGCTGGCGTGCAGCGGCAGCTCCGGGTACACCTCACGCACGCGCGCGGCGAAGCCGAGATCGGCGACGATGAGCGCGTCCAGGCCGGCGAGATACGGCGCTTCCAGCGCCGCCAGCGCCGGCCCGACCTCGTCGTCCTTGAGCAGGGTGTTGAGCGCCAGGTAGGCGCGGGCGTCGTACAGATGAGCCGTCTCGACCGCCGCGACGGCGCCTTCGCCGGCGAAGTTGCCGGCGAAGGCGCGCGCGCTCCAGCGCTCGAGGCCGAAGTAGACGGCGTCGGCGCCGGCGGCAAGGGCGGCGCGCAAGGCGCGCTGCTCTCCGGCCGGCGCCAGCAGCTCGACGCGTCTCGCGGCCATCATGGCGGCGGCGCCTTCATGAGCGCGCCGGGCGCGGCGCTCAGAGCGCCGGCAGCGCGCCCGGCTCCTCCTTGACGACCTTGCCGCGCCTGTCGCG
>JBAXRL010000558.1:0-2795 GCA_037131205.1 Actinomycetes bacterium
ACGCCTGACCTCCTGCCGTTGTCTGAGCCGCGCTCCAGAAGTCGTGCGACCACGGCCCTGTCTAGGCCGCCGGCCAGCGCCGCGGCGTCGAGGGGCGCGGTGGCGACCGCGGCCACGACGTCGTCCGCCGACTCGCACAAGGCCGCCCCGTTGCGAAGGAGGTCGTGAGGGGCCTCTGTGAGCCTCTTCCCCGCCTCTCCGGGCACCGCGAGCACTTCGCGACCAAGCTCGAGGGCGAAGCCCGCCGTGATGCGCGCGCCGCTGCGCGACGCGCCCTCGACCACCACGACGCCCAGCGAGAGAGCGGCCATCACACGGTTGCGCGCGGGGAAGCGCCAGGGGCGAGCCGGCACCCCCCAGGCGAACTCCGACACGAGCAGTCCCCGCCGTGCCACCTCTTCGCGCAGTCTCGCGTTCGCCTGCGGGTAGACCACATCCGCACCGCAACCGAGGACGGCGACCGTGGCAAGCCCCTGGGACGCCTTCGCCGCGCTGAGCGCCGCGGCTTGCGCCGTCGCATCGATCCCCAGGGCGAGGCCGCTGATCACGAGGACGCCGCGGACCGTGAGATCACGGCCCAGGGCCGCGGCCATCTCGGTGCCGTATGGGGAAGGCCCTCGCGTGCCCACGATCGCGACCGCCGGGACCTTGCCGAGAATATCCAGCCTTCGCGCGATCTCCTCGTCGTCGCAGCGCGCGCGCACGAACAGACACAGCGGCGGATCGGCCAGATGGCGCAGCGCCGCGGGATAGAGCGAATCGCACCACGTGACCACCGCCGAGTGGGGAGAGCGCTTCTGCATCCTTGCGACGTCATCAGGGCGAGCTTTGAGAACGGCCGCGAAGCGTTGTACCTCCACGTCACGATCCGCGCCATGCCGTTCGCGGACGCGGTCCAGTCTCTGCGCATCGGTGGCCGGCTGAGCTTTTCTGCTCCTCTGCGTCACGCCCGGAGGGCGGATGAGCGCCGCAAGCTCCCCAGGCGACGCGTCGAGCACGTCGCTGACGGCGCCGCACTCGCGCACAAGCCTCCTGACCAGGCCACCGCGCCACGAGGCGAGAGTGCCGAGCCAGATGCACAGTTCGCGGCGTGACACGGGAGCGCCGTGGCGACCGCGGCGCTGTGCGGGGCTTGCGGACGGTGCGGCGGACGGTTCGGCGGACGGTGCGGGGGACGGTGCGGCGGACGGTGCGGCGGACGGTGCGGCGGACGGTTCGCTTGCGGGTGGTTGGGCGGACGGGTCATCGATCATGCTGGCTCCTGTTGCGGTAGGAGAGGCTCTCGGCGACGTGCGCCGCGGTGATGGTGGGGGCCGCCTCGAGATCGGCGATGGTCTGGGCGACCTTGATGACGCGGTCGCAGGCGCGGGCGCTGAGCCGCAGGCGCTCGTAGGCGCGGTCGAGGAGCGCCGTGGCGTCGCCGTCGAGCGGGCACAGGCGCCGCAGGTGACGGGCGCTCATGTGGGCGTTGGCGTACACGCCCGTGCCGGCGAGGCGCGCGAGCTGGCGCTCGCGCGCCCCGGCGACGCGGGCGCGGACCTCGGCCGACGGCTCTCCGTGAGCGCCGCGGCGCCGGTCCTGCGGCGAGACGCGCGGCACATCGAGGCGCAGGTCGATGCGGTCGAGCAGCGGTCCGCTGAGCCGCGAGCCGTACTGTCGCACTCGGTGCGCCGGGCAGGTACAACCCCTCTCGCGGTCGCCGAGATAGCCGCAGGGGCACGGGTTCATGGCCGCGACCAGCATGATGCGCGCCGGGAAGGTGAGGGACACGAGCCGGCGACTGATGGTGACCTCGCCGTCTTCGAGCGGCTGGCGCAGGCCCTCGAGCGCCGAGAGGCGGAACTCCGCGAACTCGTCGAGGAACAGCACGCCGAGATGGGCGAGGCTCACCTCGCCGGGGCGCGGCGTGCCGCCGCCGCCGACCAGCCCCGGCGACGAGATGGTGTGGTGCGGCGCCCTGAACGGACGCTGCGTGATCAGGGCGCGGCCCTGCGGAAGCAGCCCCGCCACGCTGTAGATGCGCGTGACCTCGATGGCCTCGTCGAGGGTGAGCGCCGGCATGATGCCGGGCAGACGCCGGGCGAGCATGGTCTTGCCCGCGCCCGGCGGCCCCGACATGAGGACGTTGTGAGCGCCCGCGACGGCGACCTCGAGGGCGCGTTTCACCTGCTCCTGGCCCATGATGTCGGCGAAGTCGGCGTCGGTCGCCGGCGGCTTGCCGAGGAGCGCCGTGAGATCCGCCGGCGGGGCGGCTGCGCCGCCGCCGGCGGCAAGCTGCGCGACTGCCTCCGCGAGGGTGTGCGCCGGGTACACCTCGAGGCCGTCGACCAGCGCGGCCTCGGCGGCGTTCGCCGCGGGCAATATGAGCCCGCGCACGCCGCGCCGCCGCAGGCTCTCGGCCAGGACAAGGGCGCCGGCCACGGACCGCAGCGTGCCGTCCAGGCCGAGCTCGCCGAGGGCGGCCAGCGGCCCGCGCCCGTCGCCGCCGTCGGCGGCCTGGCCGGTGGCCACCAGAAAGGCCAGGGCGATGGGCAGGTCGAATGAGGGCCCCTCCTTGCGCAGATCGGCCGGGGCCAGATTGACGGTGATGCGTCGCGACGGAAATGCGTAGGCGGAGTTGACGATGGCCGCGCGCACGCGTTCGCGGCTCTCCTGGACGGCGGCGTCGGGCAAGCCCACGATGTAGAAGGCCGGAGCGGCCGCCACGACATCGGCTTCTACCTGGACGGGCTTGCCATCCAGGCCGCTCAGAGCCTCACTGGCGATGCTGGCGAGCAACGGTCCTCCTTGAACGG
>JBAXRL010000559.1:0-2793 GCA_037131205.1 Actinomycetes bacterium
CGATGCGTCCACGGGCGCATCCGTGCGTGCAGACCTATTGGGATAGGCCCTAAGCTCTCGCATGATTCGTCCATCAGTCATACTTCCACCCTGCCGTGCGCATCCTCGGTCTTGCCTTGCGGAGGTCGGCGAGCTGTCGTATACTGCGCCGTGGCTTAATGGACTTTCCAGAGAGGGAGCAGCCATGACGACGTACACCTGCCCTACGTGCCGCGCCGGCCTCGTCCACTACGATCCGGTTCCGCGATCCGGCTCCGGAGTCGAGCGGTTCATTTCCCGCACTCCCCGCGAGCACCTCACCCATTCCTGCTCCGCGTGCTACCCGCCGCTCGCCGCCGTACGTGTACGGGCGCGGACGCCGCATCTCCGCGTGGCGCTGGCGACCGCCTGACATCTCATCGGTCATGAGGTCCCCTCGGCGTCGTAGTGGCTGAGCAGGTCGTGAGCCCCTGTCCAACTACCGGCGATGTCGTCGCAGCAGGGACGCAGGACTCTTATCGCTTCCACCAGTTCGGCCCCGGCCCACTCCCATGAGGCCCTGAGTCCGCCACCGACGACTACAGCCGCATCGCGTTGGCGAATGAGGTCTGAGCTCTCGGCCCCCGTCCGGTGGCGGTGCGCCTTCTCGCCAACGATACCGTTGGAGGTGCTTCCAACGGTATCGTCAACGGAAGACCGTCGCACAGGGACTATGCCGGGGGCCGCCACCACGGCCTTCCGCCGCAGGCCGACAAGTGGGCCGCCAACGCGGGGATTCGCCGCCGCAACGGGTATGCTGACCTGCGAGGTCGACGGAGGGAGTCCCAATGTCCGATGAAGACGCGCCGCAGCCGCGGGGCGGCAGGAAGCCGCGGGAGGGCAGGCGGCCCAAGGCCGCGCCGAAGAAGCATGCCTCCGCCGCACGGCCGGCGGGCGCCGCCGAGCCGGCCGTCGAGGCCGCCGAAGAAGCGACTCTCGTCGCCGCGGAGCCGGCCGAGACGGTCACCGCGGTCGCCGCGGAGGCGGCCGAGACGGTCACCGCGGTCGCCGCGGAGCCGGCCGAGGCGGTCGCCGCGGTCGCCGCGGAGGCGGCTGAGGCGACCGACGCCGGCAGCGCCATGACCGCGGTCACCGGCGCCCTCCGGCCTGTCAAGGGCTTCCTGACCTCGCAGCGCGCGCCGCGGCTGCGGCGCTGGCTGGCTCTCATCCTCGTCGTCATGTCCGTGGTCGGACTCGTGGTCAGCGCTTTGGCGCTCTGGTCCGACAGTCTCGTGTTCAATACCGATAGATGGGTGGCCACGGTGGCGCCCGTGGCCGAGGACCCGGCGGTGCGCCACTCCGTCAGCACCTTCGTCGCCGACAAGACCCTCGAAGTCGCCGACCTCCAGAACCGCATCGCCAACGCGCTGCCGTCCGACGCCGCGGTGCTGGCGCAACCGCTCACCCAGGCGCTGCGCGACTTCCTCATCAAGGAGATCGACAAGTTCCTCGCCACGCCCACGGCGCAGCGCATCTGGGTGGATGTCAATCGTTTCGCGCACGAGCAGCTGATCACTGCTCTGCAAGACAAGAACAAGTACGTGGCGGTCAACCAGAACGACGTGACCCTCAACCTCCTGCCGCTCATCGGGGTGGCGCTGCAGCGCCTCGAAGCGCAGATCCCCAAGCTCCTCGGCAAGGACGTGCAGCTGCCGCGGATCGACCCCACTACCGCCCCCGAGCAGATCCGCACGCTGCTTCAGGACGCCACGGGAATGACGCTTCCCGCCGACTTCGGCACCGTGACCCTGCTCAAGGGAAGCCAGGGCTACGAAGCCAAGCAGGCGCTCCGCCTGTTCCACACGCTGGTCATCGTCATCTGCGTGGTTACCGCTCTGCTGATCGTGGCGGCGTTGCTCGTCTCGCCGCGCAAGCGCTGGACGGCGCTCGAGCTCGGGCTCGGCGTGCTGCTGGCCGTGGTTATCGTGCGGGTCGCCGAGAGACAGATCGAGGAGCGCATCGTCGCCGCCCTCAAGAACGAGGGGGCGCTCTCGGTGGCAGAAGCCTTCCTGTCGTCGGCGATCAGCAGCCTCAACGGGATCGTGGTGTGGCTCAGCGTGGGCGGCGTGATCGTCGCCGTCGCCGCCTTTCTGGCCACGCGGCCCGCCTGGGTCGAGGCGATGGGCCGCGGCGTCAGCAAGCTGTTCGGCGTCGCCTCCGACCTCACCGCCCCGGAGACGGGCGCCGGGCGCTGGGCGGCCGCGCACATTGACGTGCTGCGCGTGGCCGGCGTCGCCCTCGCCGTGATCGTCCTGATGTTCATGGCCGGATCCCTCAGCGCGGTGATCGTCATCGTGCTCGTGCTGATCGTCTACGAGCTCGCCCTCGCCGCATTCCTGGCCGGCGTCCCCAGACCCGGGGACGGCGCGGCCTGACACGCACGCGACCGGCGGGAGGGAACGTCGCGGGCCGGGCGCGTCACGCTATGGCTCCACCTCAGATCCGTGAGCCGGGGGAGCCGCCGCCGGGGTGGTTGCCGTGGTCGTCGTGCCGCCCGCGGCGGTGCGGGAGGTGCAGGTGCGGCTTGCCGCCGATGACGTCCCACAGGTAGAGCTTGCCTTGCCGCCAGCGCCGATTGAAGCCCTCGTCGCGGCGGCGTGCCCTCTCGAGCTTGCCGGGGTTGCCGGCGTACCGGCGATGCGCCCACGGTGAGCTGGGCTTGGCGAGGCGCAGGGCGCCGATCACGGCAACTGGAGGCACGAAGATGCCCACCGTCCCCATGAACAGCTTGCCCTTGAGGTAGCTCACGATGACGAAGGCGGCGCCGCTGAGGAT
>JBAXRL010000560.1:0-2793 GCA_037131205.1 Actinomycetes bacterium
CGCGCGGGGCCGGCGGCGACGCAAGAGGCCGTGCTCAGCCGGACGTTCACGGCCGTCGAAGGCTTCCCCGGGGTCGACCTCGCGTACCCGGTCCTGCGTCCAGACGAGACCCTTGCGGACTCCGTCAGCGCCCTGCTCGAGGTGGAGGTGTTCCTCGGCGGCCTGATCGAGCCACCGGCCGCTGACGCGCCGCTCGACAAGGTGTGGCGCCTGGATGCGGACGGCGTCATCCTCTACGACCCCGACGCGGCTCAGGTCGGGACCACCCTCTTCCTCGACCCGCTCTGCCGGCCGTACCCGGACCTGCTCACGCTGGGGCGGCGAATCGCGCGCCGGCCCTCGGGCTCCGGCGGCTACGAGCTCCCGGCCAAGAGCTCCGCCGAGGTCATCGTGAAGGACGCCACCTGGATGAGCGCCGGCCTGCACGGCACGCCGTGGCGTCTCGTGGCCGCGTTTGCGGGGCAGGATCAGTCGGAGCAAGCTCCGGCGTAGCGCGAACGGGCTGGTGGACCACAGGGGCGTCGAACCCCTGATCTCCGCCGCGTTGCTCGCCGCGGACCGTACACGGGGCCAGGGCGACTCCAACTCCGCGTCGGTCCTCGCGATTCTGTCCCCAGGGTCGCTGCGCGGCGGCGTCGAGGTGCGTGGGCGGCGATGAGGCTTGGCCTCCGCTCAGACGATTGAGACCACCGGGTACGGCGGCGAGCCGCCCGAGGCGGTCGTCCTTACGACACGCTACCGGGGGCCTCCGCCCACCTCGACCCGCTTCCCCTGCCTTCCGCGCAACGGATCGCGCGGGCCATCCATGCGTCACGACCATCCCCGTCGCTCAGGCGCCGGTGAACCACGAATGGGGGGCGCCGGCGGATGCACGGCCGGTAGCGCTCCCGGCGGGCGCGACCGGCGGCCGCGCCGGCGGGCGCGCCGACCCCGGCGGCTCCGGCGCGGGGTAGTATGAAAAGGGAAGACAAGGATTCCTTAACTGTCGGGTCGCCTGCGGCCGTCCGCAGGCTCGGTTGCCGGGGGGAAGATAAGGATTCGCCGGAATTCCTTATCTTCCCTCACAGCACTACCCCGCCCCGACGGCTGCGGCGGCTGCGGCGGCCCCGGCGGACCGGCGCGCGGCGGCTGCGGCGGCCCCGGCGGACCGGCGCGCGGCGGCCAGCGGGCGCTCGCCGCCTGCGGGCCGCCGGAGGCGACGGCCGCGGCGCGCACGCGGCGCGCCATGTCCGCCTTCTCGCGGCCGGCGAACCGGAGGCTGAACGTGCAACCAGACGGACGGGGATGGTCGTGCCATGCGTTTGCCGTTGACAGATAGTGCGGTGGAACACACTAAAGCGGGAACGGCGTACGTTTCGTGACCGCAGCGACGCCCCTGCCCCAACGAAAGGCCGAACGTGTTTCTCGTAGTGCAACATACCGTGCGCGACGACAACGCCTGGAAGGCCGTGTACGACGCGCACGAAAGCGTGCGCGCCAGGTACGGCACTCCGGGTCACACGATCTACCGCGAAGCCGACAAGCCGAACGACGTGACCGTCTTCAACCTGTTGGAGTCGCGCGCGCGGGCAGAGGAGCTCGCGCGCGATCCGTAGCTGCCCGAGGCCATGGAGCGCGGCGGCGTCACCAGTGAGCCGCGCATCATGTGGGCCGAAAAGGCGGACAAGTCCTTCTACGCGGGTCGTCGCGCCGCCTGACGAGGCCGACGGCTTTGTCCAGCGCGCCGGGCACGGCCCGTCACCGGGCCCCCGGCGCTTGTCACCACAGCCGCGCGCGGGTCACCGTGAGTCCCGGCGGCCCCACCCGGACCCTTCATCCAAACGCGCGGGCTTGGGTCGCGGGTGGGCGGCGGATGGTTCGCCGGCGAACGTGCGCCTGGCGCCGCGCATGATCGGAGCGTCAGCCGCCGCGCTGCCGAGGCCGACCGCGCGGGCGCTGCGCCCCCGGCGGCCGCGCCTTGTCCCACTCCGCGGGGTGGCCGTGGCCGCGCCGGCGCAGGTGAGCAAACAGGTCGCCGCGGCGCGCGAAGGCCTCCCCGCAGGTGGCGCAGCGAAACGTGATCGGGGCGCCGAGGCGCGCGGCGCCGCATTCGTCGTGAAGCAGGCACATGTGGTTGTCGAGATCCCGCTGCGACTTGAGGGCCGCGCCGCAGACCCCGCAGTCGAAGGTCTTGAGAGAGGTGAGCGTGCGCACGTGTCATCGTCCTCTCGATGACTGGCCGCGTCGGCCGCCGGGTCTGCTCTCGCCGCCCCACGACGCCACGGCCACTTGACCGAACACCCATGTATTCCCCCAAACGGGGAATAGCGCACCCGCGGCGCGGGCAGGATAGCCGGCAGTCGAACACGGCCGGCGGCCGATCATGGCCGCCGGCCGTGTTCCTTGCGCGGCCTCAGGGCGCCGGATACACCGGCACGAACTCTATCGGCACCGTCTTGCCGGCCTTGTCCAGCAGCTTCTGCAGATTCGGCGAGATCGCGGAGTACTCGGCGATGAACGCCTTCGCCGCGGCCGCGTCGCCCTCTCCCTCGATGGTGACGAGCTGGATCAGAAGTTCCTTCACGGCCAGCGTCATCCTGGCCATGTTCACGTCGTAGCGCCGGCCGGCCCGGTCGTAGGTGAGCCCGCCCTTCTCCACGAAGAAGTTCCACGACGCAAGCCTGATGACCCCGTAGGCCGACCCCTGCCCGAAGCGGATGGAGCGCAGTCCATCGGACAGATACCCCATGTAGTGCGAGCGCAGCGAGCCGGTGATGACGCCGGTGCCCTGCAGATACGGGATGTTGTAGAGCC
>JBAXRL010000561.1:0-2791 GCA_037131205.1 Actinomycetes bacterium
TTATCTGAAGGCCGTACCCGGCGAAGTCGCCGGCCTGCAGCGCCTTCTGCGCGTCGTCGAACTGCTTGCTTGCGAGGGCGATGAGGTCGCGGGCCTGCTGGTTGAGCGTGCCGCCGGCGCCCGTTCCGCCGCCCGTCGTGCCCCCGGTGCCGCCCGTACCCGTGCCGCCGGTGTCTGTACCGCCCGACGTGTTGCCGGGATCGAAGCTCTCGCCGAAGGCGGCGGTGAGCGCCTCGGCCAGGGTCGGCCTCATGGCCACCACCTACTGGGCGTTGCTTTGGCCGTCGGCCGGGGCCGGCGCGCGGCAGAAGACGATCACGCGCTTGAGCTGCGGCAGCTGCGTCTGGTCGCTTTGCAGGTACAGCGGCTGCACGTACAACAGCGAGTCCTCGATGGGCGTCACCAGCAGGTAGGAGCGGCGGCGGAGCCGCGGCGGCGCGACTGCGCCGCTCGGCGCCCATTCCGCTGAAACACTCGGCGCGTCGCCGCTGACGCCGCCGGCCCGACAAGGCTCTGGTCGCCATGGCCGCGGAGCAAACGCCCGGCGGCGGCCTCGGATGCGCCCACCTGCGCGTCGCCCCTGACGCCGGCGCCAAGAACCCGAGCGCGGCGGCCCAGGCCACGATCGCCTCCGGCAGCCCGCCTGCGGCGAGCCCCTACCGGGCGGCATGCGCCCGTCCGCCGGAGCCGCCGGAGCCGCCGGGGTGGGCGGGGTCGGCGAGCCGCCGCGGCCGCCGGACCCGCCGCGGCGGGGTAGTACTGCGAGGGTAGATAAGGAATGTCGGCGGATCCTTATCTTCCCCCCGGCGATCGAGCCTGCGGACGGCCGTGCGCGACCCGACAGTTAGGGAATCCTTATCTTCCCCTTCCGCACTACCCCGCGCGGGGCGGCCCCGGCGGCCGTGCCGCACGAAGCCCGCGTGCACGGCGTGGATCTGGGCGGCGTCGGGCCGCCCGGCCGCCCCCGCCATGTGTCCACCTTGCCGCCTGCCCGTGACGTGCTACTCTGGGGAGGCACACTGAGGAGGTGTTCCACGCGACCCACCAAGACCTGCGTCTACACCCGCGACGAGGTCGTCGAGTTCGTGCGCTTCAAGAGCCTCGAGAAGGGGTACGACCCCGCGGAGATCTTCCGTAACTACGCCGCCGGTGACTGGCGCCACTTCAGCCAGATGCTCGAGGCCTACGGGTTCTGCGCCATGCTGCCCAAGGATGACCCCGTCTTCACCGAGTAGTCGTCCACCGTCGCCTCGCTGCGCAAGGCGAGCGACGGGCGCCTGGCGGGCGGCCGCGAGGCGCTCCGCCACTTCGAGCGCTACGTCAACCTCCTCTTCCGCCTCACCGTGGCGCACAGGGAGGCTGCGATCCGGCTCTCACGTCTCGCGGCGAGCTCGCCCGCTTGGGTGCTCACCGGCGGCCACGACCCGCGAGGCGGCGGTGCGATCCGGCTTACCGACGGGCGCTACCTTCGCCTCGTCGCAGTGTTGGAGCTTGACGTGAGCGCGGGCAGACAACTCAGAGCCCAGGCCATGACGTGGCAGTGCCAGAACGCCAGCGACGACGACTCATGGGTCTTCCGCGCGGACTACTCCCGTGCGCGGAGCGCTGCGGCGAGCCCGCCGCGCGGCCACCTCCACGTCTGCGGCACGCTGCGACAACCCGACATGCTGAAGCCGAAGCAGCCCCTCGGCCGCGTTCACTTCCCCTGTCGTCAGCCAACGCTCGAAGCTGCGGTCGTGCTTCTGGCGGATGAATTCGGCGTACCCACGAATGCCCCGCACGAGGTGTGGCGCGCCGCCGTCGCCGAGCACGAAGCGCAATCGGCGCGGCTGTTCGACTCCTGAGATTTCCGCGCGGAGCGACGGCGGCGCCGCGACTGCGCCGCCGCTCGGCGCCCATTCCGCTCAAACACTCGGCGCGGCGCGGCGGACGCCGCCGGCCCGGCAAGGCTCTGGTCGCCATGGCCGCGGAGCATACGCCCGGGGCAGACGGCCTCGGCGGCGGCCTCGGATGCGCCCACCTGCGCGTCGCCCCTGACGCCGGCGCCAGGAGCCTGAGCGCCGCGGCCCAGGCCACGATCGCCTCCGGCAGCCCGCCTGCGGCGAGCCCCCACCGGGCGGCATGCGCCCGTCCGCCGAGCGGAGAGTGGTGAATGGACGCTGTCTGGGCGGGATGCATCGAGCGATCCGTCGTCGGCGGGAGGAGGTGGTCGACGATGCCGGCGTTCAACGCGCCGCGCATGGATGTCGCGGCCTCCGACAGCGTCTCTCAACCATGTACCCGGCCCGGCGGGCGCGCCCGGCGCTCCGTGCCGGCGCCCGCCGGGAGCACCTCGGGGTTCATGCGCGCAATCGTGAGACGTGTACGCGCCGGACCGCTGGGCCGCCATGCAGGAGCGGCATGTCGGCGTCGGGGAGCGCCGTGGAGGATGATGCTGGTGACTGGTATACTCTTCCTGCGGCGCGTCTCGAACCTCCCGGCTTACGGCGGTTTCGATTGACGTGCCGCTCGTTTTTCTACTGCATTCCCTTCGGGTAGCTCGCCGGTCTGGGGTAGACCGTGACGCCACCGCCCGGCAGCCTGTGGGTCTTCCAGTTCAGGGCCATGCAGCTGGAGATCTCGCGCCACAGATAGTAGGCCTCCATGGGGCATGCGCCGCCCGTGCACGCTTGGGCAGATGTGTAGGCGATGATGTCCGCCAACTGAATGATCTCGCGCTCGTTGTCGCTCAGTCCGGCGTTCACCCATACGGGCTTGTCCAGGAGCAGGTCGAACTTGGGCTGCGTGTGGA
>JBAXRL010000562.1:0-2790 GCA_037131205.1 Actinomycetes bacterium
GTCTGCGTGATCGCCACCTCGACGATGGCGCAGACCACGTTCGTGAGCCGCGGCATGACCAACATCCGCCTGGGGATGCTGCTCGAGGTCGCGACGTCCGTGGGAGCCGTCGCCGGCGGCGTCACGGCGGTGCTCGTCGACGGCCGCGTGCTGCAACTCGGCTTCGCGGCTGTCCTCGCGTACGTCGCGTGGCAGATGAACCACCGCGGCGGCGACGTGACGCCGACGCGGACCGGCGTGCTCGAAGCTGCCTACTACGATCCGGCCGCCGGGCACGACGTCGAGTACGGCGTGCGGCGCCCGCGCCTCGGCTTTGTGCTCAGCCTCGCGGCGGGCAACGTCTCGGGGCTTCTGGGGGTCGGCGGCGGGGCGTTCAAGGTGCCCATCATGAACCTGCTGATGGGCGTCCCCCTCAAGGCGACCATCGCCACCAGCAACCTGATGATCGGGGTCACGGCGGCCGCCGGCGCGGCCATCTTTTACGGGCGCGGTTACATGGACCCGTACTACGCGGTACCGGCGGCGCTCGGCATCCTCGCCGGCGCGCGCCTGGGACCCCGCCTCGCCGTGCGCCTGTCCGCGCGGGCGCTCGGCATCATCTTCCAGGTGGTACTCGCGGTCTTCGCCGTGCTGATGCTGCTCAGGGGCCTGGGGCTCGGGCTGTGAGCGCGCGACTGGAGCAGGGGTCGCCCGCGCGCACGCACGTCATGGAGCCGGTCGAGCGCGTCGTCCGCGGCATCCTGCTGTGCGGCATCGCGCTCAGCGTCGCGCTCATGGCGGCGGGCCTGATCCTCGGCGTCGCCCAGGGGGCCGGCCTCCCTCGCGGCGTCGTGCCGCTGGCGGAGCTCCCTCGCGGGCTGGCCGCGCCGCAGCCGGCGGCCTACCTCTCGCTGGGCCTCATCGTGCTCATCGGCACGCCGTTCGTGCGCGTCGCCGGGTCGCTGGTGGTCTTCATCAGGCAGCGCGACGGACGCTACGCGCTGGTGACCGCGAGCGTGCTCCTCATCATGTGCCTCGGGGTGGCGCTGGGAAAGATCTGAACGGGGCGCCCGGGGCTCCCCGCCGCGACCCTGGATCAGAGGGCGCAGGAGGGGCCGCTGTCGCTGCCCTGCACCGCGGCGGCGGCCCTGCGCCCCGATACCATGGCCCCCTGGATCGAGGCCGTGTCGCGATGGTCGCCGCACACGAAGAGCCCGTCGCGCAGACGTACGGGGCGCTGGGGCGTGGCCAGGACTTCAGGCGGCTGCGCCGGCAACGCGAACGGGATGCGGTACACGGCCAGCCGCCGCCAGCCGTCGACCTGGGCGCCGAACCAGCCGCGCAGCTGCTCGCGCACGGCGGCCTCGAGGCCGTCGTCGTCCAGCGCCGGGATGCCGAGGATGGTGGCCGAGACCAGCGCCGCCCCCGGCGGCGCGTAGCTCGGCGCCACGTCGCTCGGCACGCACAGATCGTTCACCGGGCCGCGGCCCTCGCCGTCGAGGACGAGGATGGGCTCGCCGAGCGGCGAGCGCTCCGCGGCGAAGTACATGCAGGTCGTGGCCCGCGCCGCCGGCGCCTCGAGGGCGCCGGTGAGCCGGGCCGCCTCCGGTCCGTCGGCCGCCACGACCACCGCGGCGGCCTCGAGGCGCTCGCCGCCGGCGAGCGTCACGCCGCCGCGGGCGACCGCCTCGACCGTGGCGCCCAGGCGCACGGCTGCCGCCGGCAGGCTCTCGGCAAGCTGGCGGGGGATCGCCTGCATGCCGGCGGCCGGCAGCGCCGCCTCGCCCTCCGCGAAGAGCTTGAACACGTAGGCGAACAGTCGGCTCGAGGTCGCCAGCTCGGGGTCGAGGAAGATGCCGCCGAGGTAAGGCCGCCAGAAGCTGTCGACCATCTCTCGCGAGAACCCCTCGCGGCGCAGCGCCTCCGCCGTGGTCACCTGCGGCGCCTCCAGCACCTCGTTCAGGGACGCGCTCGACAGGCGCCGGCGCAGGCGCGCGACGCGCAGCTTGTCGAAAACGCCGCCGGGCCCAGCGCGCAGGCTGCGCGCGGCGCCCAGCGGATGCCGCAGTGGGTCGGCGACGCGCGCAAAGCCGCCGCGGTGACGGACCAGCGCGCCGGCGTAGAAGGGCCGCAGGCCAAGGCGCTCGTAGTCGAGCGCGCGGCGCGCTTCGGGGTACGCGGTGAGCAGCACCTGAAAGCCGCGGTCGAGCAAGAAGCCGTCGACCTCGTCGGTGCGCACGCGCCCGCCCGGGGCGTCGCTTCTCTCGAGGACCAGTACGTCCACGCCTTGGCTCGCGAGCTCGCGGGCGCAGCACAGGCCGGCCAGTCCGGCGCCGACGACGATGACGTCGCTCACACGCACTCGCCGTCGTCGCCGGCCGCCGCGGCCGGCTTCGTGGAACCCGGCAGCAGGCGCTCCCAATAGTCGGCCAGCCGCGTCAGGTCGTCGCCGGCGAAGTGTCGCAGGAAGAGGCGACGCACGCCCGCCAGATGGGTGGCCCGCGCTTCGCTGAACGCTCTCTCGCCGCGGGCCGTGAGCACCGCCCAGTAGCCGCGCCCGTCGGCGGAGCAGCGCTCGCGGCGCACGAGGCCGTCGCGCTCCAGGCGGTCGACCAGCCGGCTCACGCCGCTGGCGCTGAGCAGCACGGCGGAGGAGAGGTCGCTCATGCGCAGGCGGCGCCGGAGGGCGCCCTCGAGGTTGAGCAGAACCTCGTAAGACCGCAATGCCAGGCCGTGTGTGGCCGTGAGCTCCGCGTCCATGTCGTGCAGCAGCGAGGCCTGCGCGCGCAGCATGCCGCGCCACGCCGCCAG
>JBAXRL010000563.1:0-2785 GCA_037131205.1 Actinomycetes bacterium
CTTGCCGGTCCCGCGCAAGTACGGAACCATTCAAGGAGCCATTCGGGCCGCGGCGAATGGGGATACGGTCGTCGTTGCGCCGGGATTGTACAAAGAGAACCTTGATCTTCAGGGCAAACGCATCACTGTCCGCAGTCAGGATCCCCAGAGCGCAAGCGTCGTCGGCTCGACGATCATCGAAGGGAACGGACCGGCGCCGACAGTGGCGTTCACTCGCGGTGAACCCAAGGATGCGGCTTTGAAAGGGTTCACGATAAGGAACAGTTCGGGTGGCTCAGGGATTCACGTCTCGTGCTCGAGCCCGACGATCGTCCGAAACGTCATTTCGGGTCTGCAAGGTTCTGGAATCCAGATTAGCCCGCCGGAACCTCAAGGACAGGCAACTGCTCCCCTCATCATGGCGAACACCATAAGTGACAACCTGGGCGGCATCGTCATGCGGTGGGCCTCGCCTGTTCTCAGTGACAATGTGATCACCCGCAATAGACAAGGCGGCATAGAAATGTGGTGGTCTCATGCTGTGGTGAGAGACAATAGGATCGAAGAAAACATTCGCAAGGGTATCTACGTCGATCACTACAGCCAGCCTGTCATCAAGGGAAACCTTGTCTCGGGCAACACGGATAGCGTCATAGGCGCCGGTATCTACCTTGATGACTCGTGCAACGCAGTCGTCGACGGGAACATGATCACGGGGAACGTCTCGAAGATGGGAGCAGCGGGTCTGTCAATGATCCTGGACTGCTATCCACAGGTCACGAACAATGTCTTCGCGTACAACTCGCAAGGTGCCATGTATGTAAGCTGCTCGCAGCCCCAGGTCATCAACAACACGTTTGTCGGCAATGCGATCAATGTTGCCGATGCAGCCAAAGTCACCATCACGAACAGCATCCTGTTCGACAGCGATGTCTTCCTGTTCGACGATTGCAGCGAATGGGTTATGACTTACTCAATCGACAATAGGTTCCAGAGAGAGGGAGAGGGAAACCTATTCTGCGATCCGCTCTTCGCCGGAGAGAACGACTATCACCTCCTCGCGACCTCCCCGGCGATAGATGCCGGCACGGCAGTCGACCTCCAGACCGACATAGAAGGAACCAGAAGGCCTCAGGGAAGCGGCTACGACATTGGCGCCTATGAGTACGTGAGCGGCCGCTAATCGATCACTGCCAATGGTCGGGCGCTTGTCGACCTCATAGCGGAGCGGCTCGAGAGGGAAGCTGTTGCGTCATAGTCTTCTGCCATGCCTTCATGCTTCGAACAGCCGCCGCGCGTTCCTGGTGCTGCGCAGTAGCCATGCGGTTTCTTCGAGGGCTTCGTAGTCGTCGAGAGACGTATTCACCACCGACAACGACGCCTTGCGCGTGACGATGATCGGACCACGGCCCTCAAGGAGGAAAGTGTCTCCCTCCCGCGAGATCGTGCGCCCCTGCCATCCCGTGGTCTTATTGAACGCAGCGACAAGCACGACCCCTCCGCCCGTCGGGTGCCTTGCGGCCATTTTCGGCAGTCTACCGGTCGAAAGAGAGGGATCGGGCGTCTGGAGCTGGAAGGGTCGGTGGTCGCGACCGGAAGTATCGGTGAGCACCATCAGCCGCGACCTCGTCGTCATCCCACGGGTGGAGATGCTGTTGCTGGCAGGGTTGATTCTGAGCCGACCCCGGCCCTACTTGGTTGCCCCACCGGGCGCCCATATCTCCCCGCGCCGCGCGCCTGCGCAGCCTTGCGGGAAAGGCGATGTGTGGCTTCCCCGACGTCGCCCGCTTCTTGCAGAGCCGCTTGGGGGGCGCTGGTCGTGGTCAAGAACCGGTGGCTCGATGCCGACAGGAAGCAACACTCGCCTCCATGCCTCTTGTCCGTCCTCGGCGGGTGCTAGTCTTTGGAATTGGGGTGACCGCAGTGCGCGCGGGCGGAGTTCGACGGCGGATCGGATAGGACGCCGCGCCAGGTGGGCCTTCAGCATCTGGGCAAACCACCCGAAGCGTGTGTTGGCAAGAAGGAGGAAGGCAGACGTGGATCAGAGTCAGCTGAGCTGGATCGTCAACTACATCTGGGGCATCGCCGACGACGTCTTGCGTGACCTCTACGTGCGCGGCAAGTATCGCGACGTGATCCTGCCCATGACGGTCCTGCGGCGGCTGGACTCGGTGCTCGAACCGACCAAGCTGGCGGCGCTGGAGATGAAGGCGTCGCTGGATGCGGCGGGCATCGTGCATCAGGACCAGGCGCTCCGCCAGGCCTCTGGCCAAGACTTCTACAACACCTCCAAGTTCACGCTCCGTGACCTGGGGGCGCGCGCCGGCCAGCAACAGATGAAGGCGGACTTCGAGGCGTACCTCGACGGCTTCTCGCCCAACGTGCAGGACATCCTGGAGAAGTTCGAGTTCCGCAACCAGATCCCGAGGCTCTCCAAGGCGGATGCCTTGGGGACGCTCATCGAGAAGCTCCTGTCCCCGGGGCTCAACCTCAGCCCCAAGCCCATTCTGAACGGCGACGGCTCTGTCAGGCAGCCGGGCCTCGACAACCACGGCATGGGCACGATCTTTGAGGAGCTCGTGCGGCGCTTCAACGAGGAGAACAACGAGGAGGCCGGCGAGCACTGGACGCCGCGTGATGCCGTGAAGCTGATGGCAAGGCTGGTGTTCCTGCCCGTCGCCGACCAGATCGAGTCGGGCACCTACTTGATCTACGACGGCGCCTGCGGCACCGCCGGCATGCTGACCGTCTCCGAGGAAGTCCTGCAGCAACTCGCGAGGGAGCGCGGCAAAGAGGTGGCCACCCA
>JBAXRL010000564.1:0-2784 GCA_037131205.1 Actinomycetes bacterium
GACAGCGTCGAGACGCGGCTGGGCACGCTGAAGTTCTTCGACGGCCTCCCCGACGAGGCGACCGTGCAGACGGTCTACGACAACCTCGACTTCCAGCGCGCCGTGCAGGCGTATCTCACCGCCCTGCCGGCAGCGGCCTGCTACGCCCAGCGCGTGGGCTATCGCACCTTCGGCCCCGACAACCGGACGGTACTTCAGCAACGTCCCTGCCGCCGACGCGTCGATGTTCGAGGACGTCGCAGCACTGGTCCAGGAAGAGCCACTCGACGCCGTCGACCCGGAGGTCCGCGGCCTGCTCGCCGCCATCGGCATCCGGAAGGACAGACCCTTCGCACCCGATGAGCGGATGAATGGCATCCTCGCCGAGGCCGCCGCCGTCGGCAACGCCACGGCCCGCGCCATCGTCTTCAGCACCCGCGACCGCGACGGCTACTACTACCCGGACAGCGCGTGGAAGATGGCCTGGATCGGCAACGACCCCGGGTTCTCGCCGGATGGGCTGCTCAACCTCGACGCGCGCACGCTGTACTTCTACGCCACCCAGGGAGTCAGCCCGGCGATGTCGATCACGATGGTCGGCATCGGCTCGCGGTACGCCTACGCCGAGCACGACGCCGCGGGCCGGTATCTGGAGGGCGCAAAGTCCTACCGCCTGCACCTGCCGCCCGACGTACCGGCGAAGGAGCTCTGGGCGGTGACCGTGTACGACCCGCAGACGCGCTCGATGCTGCAGACCGACCAGCAGATCCCCGAGACCAGCAGCCACAGGAAGGACGTCATCATCAACCCCGACACCTCGGTGGACCTCTACTTCGGCCCGGAGCCGCCTCCCGGCAAGGAAGCCAATTCGATACAGACCATCCTCGGCAAAGGGCGGTTGGTCACCATGCGGCTCTACGGCCCACTCGAGACGTGGTTCGACAAGACCTGGCGGCCGGGGGAGATCGAGCTGGTTCGGTGAGGTGACGCCGGCCGGCGGGCCGCTCACGCACTGCCGGCCACCGTGACGGCGCTCGCCTCGAAGCTCCTGACCGCATCGAGCACGCGGGGGTAGATCTCGTCGGCGCCGACCAGCTCGACGAGGCCATCCTTCTCCATGAAGTCGCGCACGGGCGCGTGCAGCCTGGCCAGCATGATCCGGATGCCTGCCTTGCGCAGGCCCGTCACGAGGTCGGTGAGCTGGTCGGCGGCGGTGGTGTCCATGTCGGCGGTCGCCTCCAGATCGAGGACCACCGCCCTGACAGGCTCTCTCGGCCCACGGACCCACTCCTGCGCCGCCGTCCCGTGCTGCATGGCCTGGGCCCCTGCTCCGGCCACCGGGGTGCCCGCCCTGACCAGCGCACGCACCTCACGTGCGAACCGCTCGGCGGTGGGGAAGACGAGCGGTCCGTCGAAGCGGTACATGAGGAGGCCCGGGACGAAGGTGTAGTCGGGATGCGTCACCAGGTCGGCGAACTCATCCCCGTCCGGGCGGCGCCCGAGCACGGCGGAGCTCGGGCTGCTCTCACGCAGGATGAGCAGCGCCAGCGAGAGCACGACGCCGATGACCACGCCGGGCAGCACGCCGAAGAGCAGGACGCCGACGAGGGCTGAGGCGGAGAGGGCGAAGTCGGCGCGGCGCACACGATAGAGGCGCTTCAAGCTCGCCAGTGAGTAGTACTTGCGCAGGGCCATGATAACGATGGCCCCCAGGGTCGCCTCGGGGAGGAACGTGAAGAGACCGGTGAGGAAGAGCAACGTCGCCAGGGCCAGCACGGCGCAGACCAGCGCGACGACCTGAGTCTTGCCCCCCGCGGCTTCGCCGGCGGCGCTCTTCGAGAGGCTGCCGTTGACGACGAAGCCTTGGAACAGCCCTGCGCCCAGGTTGGCCAGGCCGTTGGCGACCATCTCCTGGTTCGCATCGACCTCGTAGTCGAGCCGCGCCGCCTCCGCCTTCGCCACGGCGAGCGACTCGATGTAGCCGACAAGCGCCACGGCAAGGGCTCCGGGCAGCAGATGGTAGACGTCCTCGAGGTTCAGTCCGGTGAGCTGCCAGCCGGGCAGGCCGCCGGGGACGTGGCCGACCACAGCGAGGCCGTGGTCAGCCAGGCCGAGCAGGGAGGCGAGGAGCGTGGCGAGGACGACGGCCACGAGGGCGGCGGGGACCTTCTGCAGGTAGCGCTCGATGACGAGGAGCAGCACGAGGCTGCCGGCGCCGACGACGACCGGCAGCCAGCTCCACGCGCCCGCCTGGCCGAGGAGGCTCACCGTCTTCTGGAGCGCCGTGTCGCCGGAGAGATGGACGCCCACGAACTTGCCGACCTGACCGATGGCGATCGTGTACGCGAGCCCGATGATGAAGCCGTCGAGGACGGGTTTCGCGAGGAACTTGGCGACCAGGCCCAGCCGGGCGAGACCGGCGAGCACGAGGATCGCGCCGGTCAGCAGCGCCAGGGCGATGGTGAGCGCCAGGTAGCGCTGGTCGCCGCCGGAGGCGGCCAGCGGCGCGACGACGGAGGCCGAGACGATCGCCACCGTGGAGGTCGGTCCGACGATGAGATGCCGCGAGCCGCCGAAGAGGGCGTAGGCGACGAGCGCCAGCGGCGCGGCGTAGAGCCCGTACTGCGGCGGCACGCCGGCGATCCCGGCATAGGCGAGCCCTTCGGGCACCAGCAGCGCCCAGACCGTCAGCGCGGCGACGATGTCCCCGGTGAGCCAGGCGCGACGATACCGCGGCAGCCAGCCCGCCGCCGGCAGCAGGCGCTGCAGCCGTGGCGGTCTCTCCGGCGGCCCGGCGAGCAGCCG